>NZ_CP125957.1:6430000-6651895 GCF_030064125.1 Pseudomonas sp. G2-4
GTCGTGGGTGCCTTCGTAGGTGTTCACCACCTCCAGGTTCACGAGATGACGAGCGATGCCAAACTCGTCGGAGATACCGTTGCCGCCCAGCATGTCCCGGGCCATACGCGCGATATCCAGGGATTTGCCGCAGGAGTTGCGCTTCATGATCGAGGTAATTTCAACCGCGGCCGTGCCCTCATCTTTCATACGCCCCAGACGCAGGCATCCTTGCAAGGCCAGGGTGATTTCAGTCTGCATGTCAGCCAGTTTCTTTTGGATCAACTGGGTGGCAGCCAAAGGACGACCGAACTGCTGCCGGTCCAGCGTGTATTGGCGAGCGGTATGCCAGCAGAACTCGGCGGCCCCCAAGGCGCCCCAGGAGATGCCGTAGCGCGCCGAGTTCAGACAAGTAAACGGTCCCTTCAGGCCACGTACATCCGGGAAGATGTTTTCTTCCGGAACGAACACGTTGTCCATGACGATCTCGCCCGTGATCGAAGCACGCAGGCCGACCTTGCCGTGAATGGCCGGCGCACTCAGGCCTTTCCAGCCTTTCTCGAGTACGAAGCCGCGGATATCACCCGCGTCGTCTTTGCCCCAGACGACAAATACATCGGCAATCGGACTGTTGGTGATCCACATCTTGCTGCCCGTCAGGCTGTAGCCGCCTTCCACCTTGCGGGCACGAGTAATCATCGCGCCAGGATCGGAACCATGGTTCGGCTCGGTCAGACCGAAGCAGCCGATCCATTCACCGGAAGCCAGCTTCGGCAGGTACTTCTGTTTTTGCGCCTCGGTGCCAAATTCATTGATCGGCACCATGACCAGCGAGGATTGCACGCTCATCATCGAGCGATAGCCGGAGTCGACGCGCTCCACTTCGCGGGCGATCAGGCCATAGCTGACATAGTTCAGCCCACTGCCGCCGTATTCTTCAGGGATGGTTGCTCCCAGCAACCCTACCTCACCCATCTCACGGAAGATCGCCGGGTCGGTTTTCTCATGGCGGAACGCTTCCAGTACCCGCGGTGCGAGCTTTTGCTGGGCGAACTGCTCGGCAGTGTCGCGAATCATGCGTTCTTCTTCGGTGAGCTGCTGGTCCAGCAACAATGGATCGATCCAGTTGAAGCTCGCTTTACCGGCCATGAAAGAGTCCTCGCCATTTAGATGAAAAATCGTGGGTTGATCCTAGGCGCGGTTTCCTACAAGGGCAAACGAGGATTCCGCATGGTCTTGTGCTAATTTCTCACTCCGTAAATGCCATAAACCCCGTTTACGCCCATCTTGAGTGAGGCTTGTGTATATGCGCCGTAAAATCCCCAGCACCGCCGCCCTGGTCAGTTTTGAGGCCGCCGCGCGCCACGAGAGCTTCACCAAGGCCGCGCAAGAGCTTTCTCTGACGCAAGGGGCTATTTGCCGACAGATTGCCAGCCTGGAAGATTTCCTCAGCGTGGAGCTGTTCCGACGCTCAAGACGCGGAGTCAAACTGACCGAAGCGGGCCTTTCCTATAGCCGTCGGATTGCCACCCAACTGGACGCCGTGGAGCGCGATACGCTTTCGGTGATGGGGCACACCGGCGCGAATGTGATCGAACTGGCCGTGGTGCCCACGTTCGGCACGCAATGGCTGTTACCACGCCTCAAGGATTTCCAGCAGCAGCACCCGGAAGTCACCGTAAACCTGACCAACCGCACACGCCCCTTTCTTTTTGCGGATACGGAGTTTGATGCTGCCATCTATTTCGGTGATGCGGACTGGTCCGGTACCGAATCCCACAAGCTGATGGGCGAAAATCCAATGCCGGTATGCAGCCCCGCCCTACTTGGCAACCAGAACAGTCTGACAGCGCAAACCATCGCCGAACTGCCCTTGCTACAACAAACCACTCGCCCGTATGCCTGGCGTCAATGGTTCAACTCACAGAACCTGAACATCGCACGCGACCTGACAGGCCCGCGTTATGAACTATTCTCCATGCTTGCCCAAGCGGCCATGCATGACATGGGGATTGCGTTGATCCCGCCCTTTTTGATTCAGCGGGAGCTGGCAGAGAAGCGTCTGGTCGTTGCCAACCGCAACGCACTGTCGAGTCTCAAGGCCTATTACCTGATGATTCCCGAGCGAAAGGTGGAATCCGCCTCTCTTCGGGCTTTTCGTGACTGGCTTGTGAGCGAAGCAATGAGCTATCACATTGATTAATAAGGGAAAAGCTAAAACCAACTTAGGTAGTAAACTAAGCAAAGTCGCTACAGATATAACTATATGTCGCATTCAGTCATTCTGTTATGAAGTCAGTGCAGTAGGCTCTAAAGCGTTTAAATACATGGCTTTGAGCCATATCACGCAACGTATCAAGGCTTATTCATCTGGCCGATTGGAAAATTTGACACTTTGAGCTGGAGTCCTTGAAAAGCGCGGCCTACAAGGGATGCGACTCAATAATTGCGACATTCGGTCACAGGGTGACTTGTAGTTAATTTTCCGTCACACGCCATAATCCCTTGAAGGGCTGAATTTTCGCCTGCAAAATGCCGCGCCCCGCCTGGTTTGGCGGGATCGTGCTGATCGGCCGCCCCAACCGCACCATCCGAAGTGCCTGGGTTTACTCAATAAGATCACGCAGGAGATTTGACGTGCACATTGGTGTTCCCCTCGAAACCCAAACGGGTGAAACACGGGTTGCTGCTACCCCGGAAACCATCAAGAAACTGATCGGCCAAGGCCATAAAGTCACTGTTCAAAGCGGCGCCGGCATCAAGGCCAGCGTTATCGACAGTGCTTATGAAGCGGCGGGCGCAACCATTGGCAGTGCCAGTGAAGCGTTCGGTGCCGAACTGATCCTCAAGGTGGTTGCCCCCAGCGACAGCGAACTGACGTTGATCAAGAGCGGCACCGTTCTGGTGGGCATGCTCAACCCGTTCAACAACGAAACCATCGCCAAGCTGGCCGAATGTGGGATTACCGCTTTCGCCCTTGAGGCCGCGCCACGTACCTCCCGCGCCCAGAGCCTGGATG
This sequence comes from Pseudomonas sp. G2-4, assembly GCF_030064125.1. Taxonomy (NCBI): domain Bacteria; kingdom Pseudomonadati; phylum Pseudomonadota; class Gammaproteobacteria; order Pseudomonadales; family Pseudomonadaceae; genus Pseudomonas; species Pseudomonas sp. G2-4. Next base: position 6,432,999 of record NZ_CP125957.1, read on the forward strand.
TGCTGTCGTCTCAAGCGAACATCGCCGGCTATAAAGCCGTGTTGTTGGCCGCTCATTACTATCCACGCTTCATGCCGATGCTGATGACCGCTGCGGGTACCGTGAAAGCGGCGCGCGTGCTGATTCTCGGTGCCGGCGTGGCCGGGCTGCAGGCGATTGCCACGGCCAAGCGCCTGGGTGCGGTGATCGAGGCTTCGGACGTGCGTCCGGCGGTGAAGGAACAAATCGAATCCCTCGGCGCCAAGTTCGTCGACGTGCCTTACGAAACCGACGAGGAGCGTGAGTGCGCCGTTGGCGTCGGCGGTTACGCCCGGCCCATGCCCGCGAGCTGGATGCAGCGTCAGGCCCAAGCCGTGCACGAGCGCGCCAAACAGGCCGACATTGTCATCACCACGGCGTTGATCCCGGGCCGCAAGGCGCCGACGTTGCTGAGCGCCGAAACCGTTGCGCAGATGAAGCCTGGCTCGGTGGTCATCGACCTCGCGGCAGCCCAGGGCGGTAACTGTCCGCTGACCGTGGCCGATCAGGTGGTGATCGAGAATGGCGTGACCATTTGCGGCCCGACCAACCTGGCCGGTGAAGTCGCGGCTGACGCTTCGGCGCTGTACGCGCGCAACCTGCTGGACTTCCTGAAGCTGGTCTTCACCAAGGAAGGTCAGTTCGACGTGAACCTGGAAGACGACATCGTCGCCGCGTGCCTGATGTGCCGCGACGGCCAAGTCATCCGTAAAAACGCCTAAGCAGGGATTCAGACAATGGAAGAGCTTATCTCCCCCGGTATCTACAACCTGATCATCTTCGTGCTGGCGATTTATGTCGGTTACCACGTGGTCTGGAACGTGACACCAGCATTGCACACGCCGTTGATGGCGGTGACCAACGCCATTTCGGCGATCGTGATCGTCGGCGCCATGCTCGCCGCCGCGCTGACCGTGACGCCACTGGGCAAGACCATGGGCACCCTCGCCGTAGCCCTGGCCGCCGTAAACGTGTTCGGCGGCTTCCTGGTGACGCGCCGCATGCTTGAAATGTTCAAGAAAAAAGCCCCGAAAGCCGTAAAAGAAGAGGCGCCCAAGTAATGAGCATGAACCTGGTAACGACGCTCTACCTGATCGCGTCGATCTGCTTCATCCAGGCCCTCAAAGGCCTGTCGCACCCCACCACGTCGCGCCGTGGCAACCTGTTCGGCATGCTCGGCATGGCGCTGGCGGTGCTCACTACCGTGGGTCTCATCTATAAGCTGGGCGCTGAGCTTGCGACCGCCGGTATCGGCTACGTCATCGTCGGCCTGCTGGTCGGCGGCACCGCCGGTTCGATCATGGCCAAGCGTGTCGAGATGACCAAGATGCCGGAGCTGGTCGCATTCATGCACAGCATGATCGGCCTGGCTGCGGTGTTCATCGCCATTGCCGCCGTCGTCGAGCCACAGTCCCTGGGTATCGTCAAGCAGCTGGGTGATTCGATCCCGGCCGGTAACCGCCTGGAGCTGTTCCTCGGGGCAGCCATTGGTGCAATCACCTTCTCCGGTTCGGTTATCGCGTTCGGCAAACTCTCGGGCAAGTACAAGTTCCGCCTGTTCCAAGGCGCACCGGTACAGTTTGGCGGCCAGCACAAGCTCAACCTGATCCTGGGCCTTGCCACGCTGGGCTTGGGCCTGACCTTCATGTTCACGGGCAATCTAGGCGCGTTCGCCTTGATGCTGGCCCTGGCCTTTGTGCTGGGCGTGCTGATCATCATCCCAATCGGCGGCGCGGACATGCCGGTAGTAGTGTCGATGCTCAACAGTTATTCCGGTTGGGCCGCAGCGGGTATCGGCTTCTCGCTGAACAACTCGATGCTGATCATTGCCGGTTCGCTGGTGGGTTCGAGCGGTGCGATCCTGTCGTACATCATGTGCAAGGCGATGAACCGTTCGTTCTTCAACGTACTGCTCGGCGGTTTCGGTAACACGCCAGATGCCGCTGGCCCAGCTGGCTCAAAAGAAGCCCGTCCGGTGAAATCCGGCTCTGCAGACGACGCGACGTTCCTGCTGACCAACGCCGACACGGTGATCATCGTCCCAGGCTATGGCCTTGCGGTGGCCCGCGCGCAACACGCACTGAAAGAGCTGACAGAGAAGCTGACCCATCGCGGGGTGACCGTTAAATACGCGATCCACCCGGTAGCGGGTCGCATGCCTGGACACATGAACGTGCTGCTGGCCGAGGCCGAAGTGCCTTACGACCAGGTGTTCGAGATGGAAGACATCAACTCCGAATTCGGTCAGGCCGACGTGGTGCTGGTGCTAGGCGCCAACGACGTGGTCAACCCGGCGGCGAAGAACGATCCGAAGTCGCCGATTGCCGGCATGCCGATCCTCGAGGCCTTCAAGGCCAAGACCATCATCGTCAACAAGCGCTCGATGGCCAGCGGCTATGCCGGTCTGGACAACGAGCTGTTCTATCTCGACAAGACCATGATGGTGTTCGGTGACGCCAAGAAGGTCATCGAAGACATGGTCAAAGCAGTGGAATAATCCCGCCCGCTTCACCCTAACGCCCCGACTTGTCGGGGCGTTTTGATTTGTATCAAGGGCCAATGTTACCGATCTGGTAATAATGTTTTGCCTGAAGCGCCCGTAATAGACGCCCAAAATGCGACTTTTGTAGCGGGTCGGGCACAGTGCGAATTCACTAGACTGCGCATCCTGCATCCAGCCCGAGATAACCTCCCATGTACCGTGACCGCATCCGCTTGCCTTCGTTGTTGGATAAAGTGATGAGCGCTGCCGAAGCAGCCTTGTTGATTCAGGACGGCATGACCGTCGGCATGAGCGGCTTTACCCGCGCCGGTGAAGCGAAAGCGGTCCCCCACGCCCTGGCCGAGCGCGCCAAGGTCACTCCGCTGAAAATCAGCCTGATGACCGGCGCAAGTCTGGGTAACGATCTGGACAAGGAGCTCACCGAAGCCGGCGTGCTGGCGCGACGCATGCCCTTTCAGGTCGACAGCACGCTGCGCAAGGCGATCAACGCAGGCGAGGTGATGTTCATTGACCAGCATCTCTCGGAAACCGTCGAGCAAATGCGCAACGCCCAGCTCAAGCTGCCCGACATTGCTGTAATCGAAGCAGTGGCCATCACCGAGCAGGGTCATATCGTGCCGACCACCTCAGTGGGTAATTCGGCCAGTTTTGCTATCTTCGCCAGGCAGGTGATCGTAGAAATCAATCTGGCGCATAACCCAAACCTGGAAGGGTTGCACGACATCTATATCCCGACCTACCGCCCGACCCGCACGCCGATTCCCCTGGTAAAGGTCGACGACCGTATTGGCAGCTCCGCAATCCCGATTCCGCCGGAAAAAATAGCCGCTATCGTCATTACCAACCAAACCGACTCGCCTTCGACAGTCTTGCCACCGGACAGCGATACCCAGGCCATCGCCGATCATTTGATCGAATTCTTCAAGCAGGAAGTCGCGGCTGGGCGCATGACCAACAAGCTCGGACCGCTGCAGGCCGGTATCGGCAATATCGCCAACGCCGTGATGTGCGGGCTGATCGACTCCCCCTTCGAAGACCTGACCATGTACTCCGAGGTACTGCAAGACTCCACGTTCGATCTGATCGACGCTGGCAAACTGAGCTTTGCCTCGGGCAGCTCCATCACGCTGTCAGCTCGACGCAATACCGATGTCTTTGGAAATCTGGAAAAGTACAAAGACAAACTGGTCCTGCGTCCGCAGGAGATCTCAAACCATCCCGAGGTGGTACGCCGCCTGGGCATCATTGCCATCAACACGGCTCTGGAGTTCGACCTGTATGGCAACGTCAACTCCACCCATGTCTGCGGCACGCGGATGATGAACGGCATTGGCGGTTCGGGAGATTTCGCCCGAAATGCGCACTTGGCGATTTTTGTTACCAAGTCGATCGCCAAGGGCGGTGCGATTTCCAGTGTCGTGCCGATGGTCAGCCACGTGGACCATACCGAGCACGATGTCGACATCTTGGTGACCGAGATCGGCCTGGCCGATTTGCGCGGCCTGGCACCGCGGGAGCGGGCTCGCGTGGTCATTGATAACTGCGTACATCCTTCCTACCGCCAGGCATTGAATGAGTACTTTGAAGCGGCGTGCCTTTTGGGTGGACATACACCGCACATCCTGCGCGATGCACTGAGTTGGCACCTGAACCTGGAAGAAACCGGGCGCATGTTGGCCGTCTGATACAGCTGGTTCACCGCTATGGCAAATACAGTTTCAGCCGCCCTCTGCAATTCTGGCCGATAGTTGCAAAAACTGTACTGCTGTACCGGTGTTTTCTTACAGTCTTTTCCCAGAAAATGCGACTCGATCACCTAAAATGCACCATTATCGTGCGCATAGGTACAGTTGCCTCAATATCGACCAGTACACCGCTCTTAAACAGTTAACTGGTCTCTTACAATACAAGTGAACTGTATCTACAGAGACTCGCCAAACGAGAGGAATATGGGCACCAGTAAACCACTACCTAATCCCGCCATAAGCGGAAGGATGTTCACCATGGAACGTACACTCAGTTCCGAGCTGTTTTTCGAAGACAAAGCTGAAAAAAACCAGGCTTCCCTGCCTCTTCGCGTTATCGCTAACCTGATGCTGTGGCAGCGCCGCATCGCCAGCCGCCACCAATTGGCTCGTCTGGATTCGCGCCTGCTGGCTGACGCCGGTATCAGCGAAGCACAACGCTACGAAGAGCTGAGCAAGCCGTTCTGGCGCTAACTCAGCGTCGCTGGCCCTGACCCACCGGGTCCACCGCCAGCACCGAATTGAACAAACAAGACCCGTCGTGGGAAACCACGACGGGTTTTGTCGTTTCGGGGGCTTGGTTTTGATGCCCACAGCAAAAAATAACAGTTTCAATAGCTCGATAATTTAACCGGTACAGTTTTGTTCCAGCGCCGCTATCAAGTCGCGTCCGGGTATTCAGAGGCTGTCAGCAAGCGCGTTCTGACCTAATATCGAACCTAACGTGGCGAAGCGAGTCGAGCATGCGTCTCCTCTTTCAGCTATACGCACCGGCCTCCCTCATTATCCAAGGAGTTTCATCATGAACCGTCTTCGTCTGCTCAGCGCCGCCGCCCTGCTGGCCGTAGCCTCCCAGTCCAATGCCAGCAGCTTCATCGTCACCACCGACTCCATCGTGGGCGCACTCAAGGCCACATCCGATGTCACCTCCGATGCCACCTCGTCGTTGCGGGACAATAAAATCGTCCAGGCCGCCCGTGATGACGCCGCCAGCTTCGTGGCCAGCGAAGGCGCCATCCGTGGTGTGAAACTGGAAAGCGCCCTGGATTACATCCGCCAGCAAGCGCCGCAGCTCAATGCCACCGACGCGCAGTTGGCCCAGGCCATCCTGGTTATTTGATCCCCACATGAAACATCGGGCCGCCAATGGTGTTCCGATGTTTCAGAGCTGGCTCTGGGCCGGGCGTTTGCGCTAGCCTTCGGACTCGCCATCAAACCTCGAGTCCTATGCGTTTTTACTCAAATCTGTTCATCGCATCTTTCTTTAGCGTTTTCTGCTGGTCTGTCCCGGCCCGTGCCTTCGATGTGTCCACCCAGCAAGTGGTGGTCAGCGGCTATGCCACGAGCATGGTGACCTCCGCGCCCTTCGACCATAAACTGATCGTCGCCGCTCACGATGACGCGGCGGCATTCATCGCCAGTGACGGGCAGCTACGAGGGGCACAACTGGAGTCGGCCCTGGATTACCTACGCCGGACCCGGCCAAAACTTCACGTCAGCGACCTTGAACTGGCACAAGCAATTCTCGTCCAATAGTTATCTTTATTCTCCGGAGTCGTTCCATGCGTAGCCCGCTGATTGCTGCCACCCTAGGCCTGCTGGTGTTGGCCGATGTGGCCCAGGCACATACCCTGGTAGCCACCAGTAACATCATCGTCCGTGCCTCCCAGCGCACGATCGATTTCACGTCCGACACCAGCACATCCATCCGTGATTCGAAAGTCGTCCGTGAAGCCCATGACGATGCCGCCAGTTTTGTCGCCAGCAATGGTGAAATTCGTGGCGCTCATCTCGAGGCTGCCTTCGACACCTTGCGCACTCGCGTGCCGGAAGCGCGCGACGCCAGTGACCAGGTTCTCGCCGAAGCCATCCTCGCATTGTGAGGCGGCTCGCCGCCTGGCTGACGGCCGGGGCGTTGCTGCTCATGGGCAGCACCGTCCAGGCCGGCCTGCAACTGCACCTCAACGGCGAAGGCTTGAGCCCGGCGCAACAGCAGGCCAGCCAGGCCCTACTCGATGAAGCCATGCGGGCCCTGCCGCCGCGCTTCATCGAGCGGCTGGACCGGCGCATCGATGTCGGCTGGACCGACCAAATGCCCGCCAACGCCTACGGCCAGGCCTCGCTGGTGTCGCAGCTGGACCTCAACAGCAATTTGCTCGACAGCCTCACCGACGGCAGCGCCGCGACGCAAAAGACCCATCGTCCCCACGGCACGGTGCGGCGAGAAATGCTCGCCACGGTCCTGCATGAACTCACCCACATCTACGACCGCTCGCGCCTATGGCCGGACGCCGAACGGGCACTGATCCAGCGCTGTACCCGACGCAACAGCAGCGCCGGGCTGATCGGTCTTCCCGATGAATGCCGAGGGCAGAACGACCGCCGCTTCACCCTCAGCGATGATCCCCGTTTGCTGGACCTCGCCGGTTGGCCGCAATACGTCGGCCGTCGCGGTGAACGGGAACAGCACAACCGCCAGGTTGCCCGCAGCCCGGACCTCTACGAGACGAGCAGCCCCAAGGAGTTTGTCGCGGTCAACATGGAGTACTTTCTCCTGGATCCCAGCTACGCCTGTCGACGGCCCGCTCTGTATCGCTATTATCAGGAACACTTCGGCTGGGCGCCTGCCGCCAAGGATACCTGCGCCAAGTCATTCGCTTTTCTGAACGCTGGCAACGATTTCGCCAAGACGCCCCTGGGCAAAGTCGATCCTGAGCGGGTCTATGCCGTCGATTATCTGTTGGCCGAAGCCAACCAGAATTGGGTCAGCCGCTGGGGCCATAGCATGCTGCGGTTGGTGATCTGCGCGCCAGGTCGCCCGCGTGGCCCGGATTGCCGATTGGATCTGGATCAACACTTGGTGCTGTCGTATCGCGCCTTCGTGGGCGATGTGCAATTGTCGAGCTGGGACGGGCTGGTGGGCAAATACCCGTCGCGCCTGTTCGTACTGCCGCTGGCCCAGGTGATTGATGAATATACCAAGACTGAACTGCGCAGCCTGGCGTCGGTGCCGCTGAACCTGTCGCGGACCGAAATCGAGGAAACCGTCGAGCATGCCGCCGAAATGCACTGGAGCTACGACGGTAACTATTACTTCCTGTCCAATAACTGCGCGGTGGAAAGTCTGAAACTGCTGCGCAGCGGCAGCAATAACCAGCAGCTCAAGGGCCTGGACAGCATCATGCCCAACGGCTTGCTGGAAGTGCTCAAGGGGCGAGGCCTGGCCGATACTAGCGTACTCGATGATCCCAAGGAAGCCTTGCGCCTGGGCTACCGCTTCGACTCATTCCGCGATCGGTATCAGGCCATGTTCAACGTGCTGAAGAAGTACCTGCCGATCAAGCAACAGACTGTGGAGGACTGGCTGGCCCTGGACGCGGCCGAACGCCGCGTCTGGTTTGAGCAAGCTGACTTGCGCACCAGCGCGGCGTTGTTGCTTCTGGAACAGGCCAGTTATCGTCGGCAGTTGCTGCTGGCTCAAGATGAAGTCAAGCAGCGTTACCTCGGCGCCCGTGAACTGCAGAACGGGGGCATGGAAAGGGCCAACGCGACGCTGCAGCAGATCCTTGCCAACAGTGGTTTCCTGAGCCGTCCCGCCGAGTTGCTGGGCAGCAGCGGTTACGGGCTGCCGCAACCTAGCGAGTGGCAACGACTGGAATCGGAAAGCAGCTTGCGCCAGAAACAGCTTCAGACGCTGACAGGCGATTTGGATAAGGAAGTCAGGGCCTTGCTTGAGCCAAGCCGCGCGGCTGAAATTGCCGCGAGTGAGGCCAACGTCAAGGAGATCGGCGAGCATTTACGCAAACTGCACAAGGCCGGCGGAGGGCTGGAGTTGCCCTGACAGGCCGCTCCCTCGCCACAAGAGCCGCGCTTTAAGCACACACATAAAAAAGGACACCCGACTTCATCGACGTGTCCTTTTTGGCTATCGCTCCTCCCTCATCTGCGAGGAGCTCGCAGCAATTACGGGTTAACACTGTCCTTCAAAGATTTACCCGGCTTGAAAGCCACAGTGTTGCTCGCCTTGATTTTCACAGGTTCGCCGGTTTGTGGGTTTTTGCCGGTGCGGGCGCCGCGGTGGCGCTGCAGGAAAGTGCCGAAGCCTACCAAGGTGACGCTGTCCTTGCGGTGCAGGGCGCCGGTGATTTCTTCGAGAACCGCGTTGAGCACGCGGTTGGCTTGTTCTTTGGTGAGGTCTGCTTTTTCCGCGATGGCGGCGGCGAGGTCTGGTTTACGCATGAATGAAGCCCCTTTGACGGTTTTTTTGTTGTTATGTCCGTGCTGTTCTCTTTGGAACAGCCCCTAAGGCGCCGCAGGCTCTACTCTGCGGCAGACGGGAGTGAGGATGGCACGGGGCCGCAGGCGGCGCCAGTGTCCCAACGACCTTTGTGGCACCAAAAGTAGGGTTTTTGCGACAGAACGACCAGTATTTACGCCAGCAGGGGCGGAAGCTCTTTGTTCAGCGCCAGTTTTTCCATCACCGCGGCACCTGTCAGGGCGTAGCCCAGCAGGTTGCCTTGGGCGTCCCGACACAGAGCCTTGATGTCGGCACCCTGCCCTTCGACGCTCCACTCGCCTTCGCTACCGCGCGGTGGCGGCGACACCACCAGCGGGCACACCGGGGTTTTTACCGTAATCGGCATGGCGCCGTAGCTGACGGCGGTCGGGTTGCCAGCCAGGGTTTGAGCCAGAGCGCGGGCGCAGCTCATCAGCGGCATGACGTATAGCAGGTTCAAGCCATCGACCTCGGCGCAGTCGCCCAGGGCGTAGATGTTGGCGTGGGAGGTTTTCAGGTGACGGTCGACCACCACGCCTCGATTGACCACCAGGCCAGCGGCGGCGGCCAGGTCAATGCGGGGGCGCAGACCGATGGCCGAGACGACCAGGTCGCAGGCAATCACCTGGCCGTCGGACAGGTGGGCTTCCAACCCGTCGGCTACCCGTTGCAGGCGGTTGAGAACGGGCCCCAGGTGGAAGCGCGCACCGAGGCTTTCCAGCCCGGCTTGCACGGCAGCAGCGGCAGCCGGGTGCAGCAGGGTCGGCATGATTTGCTCGCACGGCGCCACCAGTTGCACTTCGTAGCCGCCGAGGATCAGGTCATTGGCGAATTCGCAGCCAATCAGGCCGGCGCCAAGCAGCAGAACCCGGCGCTTGCCAGCCGCCGCCGCGCGAAAGCGTGCGTAGTCTTCCAGGTCGTTGATGGGGAAGATCAGGTCCGAGGCATCGCCCTGCACCGGCACGCGCACGGTTTCTGCGCCCCAGGCCAAGACCAGATCGCGGTAGTTCACCGCTTCTTCGCCGATCCACAGCCGTTTGTGGCCCGGGTCGATGCCGCTGATGCGAGTGTGGGTGCGCACTTCGGCCTTCAGTTGCTCGGCCATGGCCCCAGGCTCGGCCATGCTCAAGCCGTCGGCATCCTTGTTTTTGCCAAAGCCGGTGGAGAGCATGGGTTTGGAGTACGAGCGGCCGTCATCGGCGGTGATCAGCAGCAAAGGGGTTTCGCTATCGAGTTTGCGAAACTCCCGGGCCAGGTTGTAACCGGCAAGGCCAGTCCCGACGATGATGACAGGTGCGCTCATGCTGCTCTCCATGTGGTGCTTTCCATGCGTGTGGGAAACGATCAGTTGATTTCGATCATTTCGAAATCCATTTTGCCGACGCCGCAGTCCGGGCACAGCCAATCTGCCGGTACGTCTTCCCAGCGGGTGCCGGGGGCGATGCCATCATCCGGCCAACCATCGGCTTCGTTGTAGATCAGGCCGCAGACGATACATTGCCACTTCTTCATTCAGGTACTTCCTCAGGTGTCAGGCATTTGCCGGTATGGGGTCGCTCAAGGCTCTTTTCCGGCTCAGGGCGTTTTGTACTGATCGGTCGCCGTAGATGCAAGCATGATCGGCAGTGCAGCAGGCCGGCGCCGTCAAAATCGGCGACCGTCATGATAAGCTCGCGACCTCATTTGTTGCCTATCAAGACCCTCGTGCCGCAGACAAATTCGATATTTCCTACACTCCAATGGCTGCCTCAGCAACTGCTCGCACCACGCCCCGATGCCTGTGTGCTCGACTGGCTGTTTGACGAAGGCTCGTTGACCCGTCGTCTGACACGCTTGTCGGACGACCACTTCAGTGTGACGCCGTTGTTCGAGGGCTGGCAGCCGTTGCGCGCTGACGAATGTGCCGCGCTGGATCTGGCCGAAGGCAGCGAGGGATGGGTACGCGAGGTGTACCTGCGCGGCCACGGCCAGCCTTGGGTGTTTGCTCGCAGTGTGGCGGCGCGTAGCGCGTTGCAGGGCGATGGATTGCAGATGGATGAGCTGGGTAGCCGTTCCCTGGGGGAGCTGCTGTTTTGCGACCAGGCGTTCCAGCGCCGGGCCATCGAGGTTTGCCATTACCCAGCGCCATGGTTGCCGGACGAGGTTCGCGCCACGCAACTATGGGGTCGCCGTTCACGTTTCGATCGCGGCGCATTGAGCGTGCTGGTGGCGGAAATCTTCCTGCCGCGCTTGTGGACCGTCGCCCGCGCCTATTCGGAGAATTGCTGATGTACACGCAACTGCTCAAGTCCTTGAACCGCCTGAACCCGAGGGCCTGGGACTTCGTACAACTGACTCGCATGGACAAGCCCATCGGCATTTACCTGCTGCTGTGGCCGACCCTGTGGGCATTGTGGGTTGCCGGTGAAGGTTCGCCGTCTCTGGCCAACGTCGTGATTTTTGTCCTCGGCGTGGTGCTGACCCGTGCTGGCGGTTGCGTGATCAACGATTGGGCCGACCGCAAGGTGGACGGCCACGTCAAACGCACCGAACAGCGCCCGCTGGTAAGCGGGAAGATCAGTTCGAAAGAGGCGCTGGTGTTCTTCGCCGTGCTGATGGGCGTGAGTTTCCTGCTGGTGCTGTGCACCAATGCGCCGACCATTTTGCTGTCCCTTGGCGGGCTGGCGCTGGCGCTCAGTTATCCGTTCATGAAGCGCTACACCTACTACCCGCAAGTGGTGCTGGGGGCGGCGTTTTCCTGGGGCATGCCGATGGCGTTCACCGCCGAAACCGGTCATCTGCCGGCAGCTGCATGGCTGCTGTACATCGCCAATCTGCTGTGGACGGTCGCCTACGACACCTATTACGCGATGACCGACCGGGACGATGATTTGAGGATCGGCGTGAAGTCCACGGCGATTCTGTTTGGCGATGCCGACCGGGTGATCATCCTGACACTGCAAGGCCTGGCCCTGGCCTGCCTGCTGCTGGCCGGGTCGAAGTTCCAGTTGGGCGGCTGGTTCCACCTCGGGCTGGTGGCCGCTGCCGCGTGCTTTGCCTGGGAGTTCTGGTACACCCGCAGCAAGGACCGGATGCGTTGCTTCCAAGCGTTTTTGCACAACCATTGGGCCGGATTGGCGATTTTCGTCGGGATTGTGCTGGATTACGCGTTGCGGTGAGGCCGCTGACCCAGCACTAAGCTGGGATCAAGAACAGAACCCTGTGGCGAGGGAGCTTGCTCCCGCTCGGTTGCGCAGCGACCGCAAGATCTTGGGGCCGCTGCGCAGCCCAGCGGGAGCAAGCTCCCTCGCCACAAGAGCACCCGCTCGGCGCCGTGCCCGTCAGTCGGGCTTGGCGATCTTCCAGGCGCCGTCCATTTTGCCGTCACCGGTCACATCTCCGGCTTTTTTGTCCATGATGAAGGTGTACAACGGCTTGCCATCGTAGGCCCACTGCTTCTTGCCGTCGTCACGGGTGATCACGGTCCATTTGCCCATGGGCTTGTCGCTTTCTTCGGCCATGAGCGGCGGCCAGTTGACCGCGCATTTGTCGTTGCACATCGACTTGCTGCCCGAGTCTTTGGCAAACGTATACAGCGTCATCTCCTTGTGGTCAGTCAGCACCCCCTTGTCTGAGACCATCGCCGGCTCAGCCGCGAATGCCCATGTCGGCAGCGCCAGGGCAGCCGTGATCGCCAGCGCCTTGATGGATTGGGTAAGGTAAGTCATGGAAACCTTCTTGTGTGGTTGTCAGGATTCGGACTAAAAAGCGTAGCCCAGGATCCCCTTCGCTGCCGGCTCAGGAAATAACTGTCACACGACTGCAATAATTCCGTTATCTAATGCGGCGCAAGACAGTTAAATGACAAGAGGATTACCCCATGGTTGGCAGGAGCATTCTGATCGTCGACGACGAGGCGCCCATCCGCGAGATGATTGCCGTTGCGTTGGAGATGGCCGGCTATGACTGCATGGAAGCAGAAAACTCTCAGCAGGCCCATGCCATCATCGTCGACCGCAAGCCCGACCTGATCCTGCTGGACTGGATGCTTCCCGGCACGTCAGGCATCGAGTTGGCGCGACGCCTCAAGCGCGATGAGTTGACCGGCGATATTCCGATCATCATGCTCACCGCCAAAGGTGAAGAGGACAACAAGATTCAGGGCCTGGAAGTGGGCGCTGACGACTACATCACCAAGCCGTTCTCCCCACGCGAGCTGGTAGCGCGCCTGAAGGCCGTGCTGCGCCGCGCCGGCCCAACCGATGGCGAAGCGCCGATCGAGGTCGGCGGCCTGCTGCTGGACCCCATCAGCCACCGCGTGACCATCGACGGCAAGCCCGCCGAGATGGGCCCGACCGAATACCGCCTGCTGCAATTTTTCATGACCCACCAAGAGCGCGCCTACACGCGCGGCCAGCTGCTGGACCAAGTCTGGGGCGGTAACGTCTACGTGGAAGAGCGTACCGTGGATGTGCACATCCGGCGCCTACGCAAGGCCCTCGGCGAGGCCTATGAGAATCTGGTACAAACCGTGCGCGGCACCGGTTATCGTTTTTCGACCAAGGCCTGATCCGAGCCCTCACCGCCCGACAAGCTGACAAGGACGCGCGTCACGTGAATCAAAACTGGCATGGCACCCTGATTCGCCACATGTTGTTGCTGGTGACCGGCTGCCTGGTGATCGGCCTGATCAGCGGTTACTACGGCTGGAGCCTGGCGGCTGGCCTGGGGCTTTACCTGGCCTGGACCCTCAAGCAACTGCTGCGCCTGCATGAATGGCTACGCCTGCACCAACCCGACGAAGCCCCGCCCGACGGCTATGGATTGTGGGGTGAGGTGTTCGACAGCATTTACCACCTGCAACGGCGCGACCAGCGCGTTCGCGGACGCCTGCAAGCGGTGATCGACCGGGTCCAGGAGTCCACTGCAGCGCTGAAAGACGCCGTGATCATGCTCGACAGCGATGGCAACCTGGAATGGTGGAACCGCGCCGCCGAAACCCTGCTGGGCCTCAAGACGCCACAGGACAGCGGTCAACCGGTGACCAACCTGGTGCGCCATCCGCGCTTCAAGGAATATTTCGAGCAGGACAATTACGCCGAACCCCTGGAGATTCCTTCGCCCACCAATGATCGGCTGCGCATCCAGCTGTACATCACCCGCTATGGCAACAACGAGCACTTGATGCTGGTGCGGGACGTAACGCGTATCCATCAGCTGGAGCAGATGCGCAAAGACTTCATCGCCAACGTTTCCCACGAACTGCGCACACCGTTGACAGTGATCTGCGGTTACCTGGAAACCCTGCTCGACAACGTCGAGGAAGTGAACCCGCGCTGGAGTCGGGCGTTGCAGCAGATGCAGCAACAAGGTGGGCGCATGCAGACCTTGCTCAATGACTTGCTGTTGCTGGCGAAGCTGGAAGCCACCGACTACCCGTCGGACAATCAGCCGGTGCACATCGACGACCTGCTGCAAACCATCGCTGAAGATGCACAGGAGCTGTCCGGCGCCAAGCAGCAGAGCATCACGCTTGACGCCGACCCGACCGTGCAACTCAAAGGCAGCGAAGCGGAACTGCGCAGTGCCTTCTCCAATCTGGTGTTCAACGCGGTCAAATACACTCCCGAGCAGGGCCAGATCCGCGTGCGCTGGTGGGGCGATGAGCAAGGCGCGCACCTGAGCGTGCAGGATTCCGGCATCGGCATCGACAGCAAACACCTGCCACGCCTGACCGAACGTTTCTACCGCGTCGACTCCAGCCGCAACTCCAACACCGGCGGTACAGGGTTGGGCCTGGCGATCGTGAAACACGTGTTGTTGCGTCATCGCGCACGCATGGAAATCAGCAGCGTGCCCGGCCACGGCAGCACGTTTACCTGCCATTTCGCCCCGGCGCAGGTGGTTCGCGCGCGCCTGGCCAATCGCGCCGATTGATACCGACCAGCACTCGCCACTAGGCAACCGTCGAGTCAGCCGCTACATTGGCTGACTTGTGCCTGCCTTTTCAGGCACTCATCTCTAACTTCTACGAACATACGGAACCCGCAAAACTCCATCATGGACCCTTCCCCTGGCTTGTCCCTCGCAACACTCTTCGCCGAATTCGGCATGATCCTTTTTGCTCTGATCCTGGTTTTGCTCAACGGTTTTTTCGTTGCAGCCGAATTTGCCATGGTCAAGCTGCGCTCGACCCGCGTCGAAGCCATCGCCGAACAGAACGGCTGGCGCGGGCATATCCTGCGCACCGTCCACAGCCAGCTCGACGCTTATCTGTCGGCCTGCCAGCTGGGTATCACCCTCGCCTCCCTCGGCCTGGGCTGGGTCGGAGAGCCGGCGTTCGCCCATGTCCTCGAACCGCTGCTGGGCGCGGTCGGCGTCGAGTCGCCGGAAGTGATCAAGGGCGTGTCGTTCTTCACGGCGTTTTTCATCATTTCGTACCTGCACATCGTGGTCGGTGAGCTGGCGCCCAAATCCTGGGCGATCCGCAAGCCCGAGCTGCTGTCGCTGTGGACCGCCGTGCCGCTGTACATGTTCTATTGGGCCATGTACCCGGCGATCTACCTGCTCAACGCCAGCGCCAACGCCATCCTGCGCATCGCTGGCCAAGGCGAGCCCGGCCCGCATCACGAGCATCATTACAGCCGTGAAGAACTGAAGCTGATCCTGCACTCCAGCCGGGGCCAGGATCCTAGCGACCAGGGCATGCGCGTACTGGCCTCGGCCGTGGAGATGGGCGAGCTGGAGGTGGTGGACTGGGCCAACTCCCGGGAAGACCTGGTGACGCTGGAATTCAACGCGCCACTCAAGGAAATCCTGGCGATGTTCCGTCGCCACAAGTTCAGCCGTTATCCGGTGTACGACAGCGAGAGCCAGGAGTTCGTTGGCCTGCTGCACATCAAGGATCTGCTGCTGGAACTGGCGGCCCTGGACCACATTCCCGAGTCGTTCAACCTGGCCGAACTGACCCGGCCACTGGAGCGCGTGTCGCGGCACATGCCGCTCTCACAGTTGCTGGAGCAGTTCCGCAAGGGCGGCTCGCACTTCGCCTTGGTCGAGGAGGCTGACGGCAACATCATCGGCTACCTGACCATGGAAGACGTGCTGGAAGTGCTGGTGGGCGACATCCAGGACGAACACCGCAAGGCCGAGCGTGGCATCCTGGCCTACCAGCCGGGCAAGCTGCTGGTGCGCGGCGACACGCCGCTGTTCAAGGTCGAGCGCCTGCTGGGGATCGACCTGGACCACATCGAAGCCGAAACCCTCGCCGGGCTGGTCTATGAAACCCTCAAGCGGGTGCCGGAAGAGGAAGAAGTACTGGAGGTCGAAGGCCTGCGGATCATCATCAAGAAGATGAAAGGGCCGAAGATCATTCTGGCGAAGGTGTTGATGCTCGGTTGAGTATCAAGTTGAGAGTGGGGGACACGACCCTCTGTGGCGAGGGAGCTTGCTCCCGCTGGGTCGCGAAGCGGCCCCAAAAGCGACGACTGCTTCGCAGCCGAGCGGGAGCAAGCTCCCTCGCCACAACAGCCCGCTTCGCTATTGCTTGCCCACCGCAAAGTTGGGCAAGTCGCCCACCGGTTGATTGAACTGGTAAGGGATCGACACCAGCCCCAACCCGGTATTGCGCTGCACCACGAAATGCAGGTGCGGGCCGGAGCTGTTGCCGGTGTTGCCCGACAACGCCAACGGCGTGCCCACCACGACCCGCTGCCCTTCCCGCACGCTCACCGAGCCTTTCTGCAAGTGCAGGTACACGCCCATGGTCCCGTCATCGTGCAGCACCCGCACGAAGTTTCCCGAGGGATCGTCCCCCCGGCCGGTCTGCTCGTTTTCAGTCTTGATGATCACACCGCCCCGCGCCGCAATAATGGGTGTGCCTTCGGGCATGGCAATGTCCATGGCGTAGCGGTTTTTCGGGCCGTAGTGGCTGTACTGACCGTTGGCACCCTGGCTTAGCCGGAACGGCCCGCCACGCCACGGTAATGGGTAGCGATAGGCCTGCGCGGCGCCCGCAGGGTCGCCCAGGGAATACTCGAACCTTGGGGTATACGCCAGCGGCCTGCCGGGACGCGTGGCCGTGAGCAGCGCCAGGCGCAGGTTGCTGCGCGCCGGCAGCACCCGACGAATCGGCCGGCTCGGGGCCCCACTGACGTTCCTGAGCCCGGCGAAACTCAACTCGATCTCCACCGGCGCGTACAAGTCATTGCGCACGAACACCGCATCGGCGCCGTTCTGCTTCTTGATATCGAGGAACACCTGCCGCTCCAGCCGTTCGACCATGCGATCGCGGAACACGAACACTTGGGCGCCCTTGCTGGGGCGGTCACTGTAGGAAACCACGCCATTGGCGTCGGTGGATTTGTAGATAGTCATCGCCACGGCCGAGGTGGAGGCCAGGACAAGACCACAGGCAAACAGCAAAGGCACGAGCATGGGCAAGGATTCTGTCGAAAAGTGAAGGCCTGCACAGCAGCCTAGCAGCTGGGATTGACCTGCGTAGTCGACGGATGTTTCAAAATAGGTAGGCAGATGGTGCTTTGCTGGGGCTGCTGGCCCCATCGCGAGCAAGCTCGCTCCCACAGAGGTCTGTGACACAGGAAAACCAATGTGGGAGCGAGCTTGCTCGCGATGGCGGACTGACAGGCGTCGCCGAATCAGGCGCCAGGCACGAAGTGTTTCTGCGCCGTGCCGCGGGCGATCAGGCGGGAGATGTAGTCGAGTTTCTGCGGGTCTTTGTCGACGAAGCGGAAGGTCAGTTGCAGCCATTCGCTGTCAGGCGTCTGCTCATGGGCGACGATGGCGTGCAGGTATCCATTGAGGCGAGCGGTTTCAGCGTTGTCGCCCTGCTCCATGTCCAGCACCGCGCTTTCGAGCACTTGCGGCAGGGTGTCGGTGCGTTTGACCACCAGCAGCGCTTCCTTGAGGCTCAGGGCCTTGATCACGCATGGCTGGGTGCCGCTGGGCAGACGCAACTGGCCCTGGCCACGATTGGCGCCCTGCGCGGCGGAGGCCGGGGCTTTGACGGGCGGGGTGTTGAGCAAACCGCGGGCCGGCGCAGCGGCGGCGGGAGCGGCAGCTGCAACAACGGAGGGTTTGGCAAAAGGGTTCACTGCAGGCGCCGACGCCACCGCGGCAACCGGAGCCGCCTTACCGCCGGTCAGGGCGCTGAGGGAGTCATTGCCGAATGCCGAATTCATTTTGGTCGGGGCGCTGTTCATCAGGGTGTCGAGCTTTCCGACCTTGTGCAGCGCCTGCTTGACCTTGCCCAGCAACTGCTCGTTGGTGAACGGCTTGCTGACATAACCGGAAACGCCGGCCTGAATCGCCTGGACGACGTTTTCCTTGTCTCCACGGCTGGTGACCATCACAAACGGCATGCCCTTGAGGTTGTCCTGCTGACGGCACCAGGTCAGCAGTTCCAGGCCGGACATTTCCGGCATTTCCCAATCGCACAGCACCAGGTCGAACGCCTCACGGGCCAGCATGGACTGCGCTTTCTTGCCGTTCACGGCGTCTTCGATGCGGATGCCCGGGAAGTAGTTGCGCAGGCACTTCTTCACCAGGTCACGAATGAACGAAGCATCGTCCACGACCAACACACTGACCTTACTCATCCAGATACACCTCTAAAAAATCCCGGCAAGCATACCGCTTTTACTGGTGGCATATTGCCAAAAACCTTCAGCCACGCCGGGACTCTTCGTTCGCGGGGTGCTGCTTTCGATTAAAAAAGACCACAAAAAAAAGCCCGGCCAGAAGGCCGGGCGCTTTTCTCGGGCAATCTTACTTATCGTCAGTTTCGCCCGGAACATTAGCAGTTTCGGACAGTGTGCCCTCAACTTCTTCCTTCATTCGCTTGAGCCCCAAGTGCCGCACATCGGTACCTCGCACCAGATAGATCACAAGTTCCGAGATGTTGCGCGCATGATCGCCGATCCGCTCCAGGGAACGCAGCACCCAGATAATGCTCAGCACCCGGGAGATGGAACGCGGGTCTTCCATCATGTAGGTCGCCAGCTCGCGCAGGGCTGTCTTGTATTCGCGGTCGATGATCTTGTCGTACTGGGCTACCGAGAGCGCCAGGTCGGCGTCGAAGCGCGCGAAGGCGTCCAGGGCATCGCGGACCATGTTGCGCACCTGGTCGCCAATGTGGCGAACCTCGACGTAACCGCGCGGCGCTTCACCTTCTTCGCATAACTGGATGGCACGACGGGCGATCTTGGTGGCTTCGTCGCCGATCCGCTCCAGGTCGATCACCGATTTGGAAATGCTGATGATCAAGCGCAGGTCGGAAGCGGCCGGTTGACGACGGGCCAGGATGCGCAGGCATTCCTCGTCGATGTTGCGCTCCATCTGGTTGATCTGGTCGTCGATCTCGCGCACTTGCTGGGCCAGGCCCGAGTCGGCCTCGATCAGCGCAGTCACTGCGTCGTTGACCTGCTTTTCCACCAGCCCGCCCATGGCCAGCAGGTGGCTGCGCACCTCCTCCAACTCGGCGTTGAACTGGGCGGAAATGTGGTGAGTAAGGCCTTCCTTCGAAATCATGGTTTTGCTCCGCAAAAGCTGTGAGCTGCAAGCTTTAAGCTGCAAGCTGATGTATGTCGTTACCCGGATCGCTTTTACTTGCCGCTTGCAGCTTAAAGCTTGCGGCTCTACGGCTAGCCGTAGCGACCGGTGATGTAGTCCTCGGTCTGCTTCTTGGCCGGGTTGGTGAACAGGGTGTCGGTATCGCCGAATTCCACCAGTTTGCCCATGTACATGAACGCGGTGTAGTCCGAAACCCGCGCCGCCTGTTGCATGTTGTGGGTCACGATGACGATGGTGAACTTGGACTTGAGCTCGTAGATCAGCTCTTCGACTTTCAGCGTCGAGATCGGGTCCAGGGCCGAGCAAGGTTCATCGAGCAGCAACACTTCCGGCTCCACGGCGATGGTGCGGGCGATCACCAGGCGCTGTTGTTGACCGCCGGACAAACCCAGTGCTGACTCGTGCAGGCGATCCTTGACCTCATCCCACAATGCCGCGCCCTTGAGCGCCCACTCCACTGCTTCGTCGAGAACGCGCTTCTTGTTGATGCCCTGGATGCGCAGGCCATAGACCACGTTCTCGTAGATGGTTTTCGGGAACGGGTTGGGCTTCTGGAACACCATGCCCACGCGACGGCGCAGCTCGGCCACGTCTTCGCCCTTGCGGTAGATGTTGTGGCCGTAGAGGTTGATTTCACCCTCGACGCGGCAACCGTCCACCAGGTCGTTCATGCGGTTGAAGGTGCGCAGCAAAGTCGACTTGCCGCAGCCCGACGGACCGATGAACGCGGTGACGCGCTGTTTCGGGAT
Source organism: Pseudomonas sp. G2-4 (assembly GCF_030064125.1). Classification (NCBI taxonomy): domain Bacteria; kingdom Pseudomonadati; phylum Pseudomonadota; class Gammaproteobacteria; order Pseudomonadales; family Pseudomonadaceae; genus Pseudomonas; species Pseudomonas sp. G2-4. The sequence goes on from NZ_CP125957.1 coordinate 6,452,859, forward strand.
GTTCAGGCTGACGTCATACAGCGCCTGCTTCTGACCGTAGAACAGGTTCAGGCCGGGCACTTCGATGGCGACGGTTTCCTGGGCCAGGTCCAGGCTCTGCTTGTCGCGGCCCAGGGCCGACATGTTGATCCCGCGTGCTTGTACTTCGTGTTGCATGGGAGGCTCCCTGTGCTAACAAATTCGGTTCGGAACGCCTTTACGGCGGCTCCATAAAATTCCAGTGAACACAGATCAGTGTGGGAGCGAGCTTGCTCGCGAAGGGGCCATCAAGGCCGCCAAAAGCTTCGCGAGCAAGCTCGCTCCCACAGGATCCGCGTGGACCATTAACTATCCAGTGCCTTGTACTTCTCGCGCAGGTGGTTACGGATCCACACCGCCGACAAGTTGAGCGTGGCGATCACCAGCACCAGCAACAGCGCCGTGGCGTACACCAGCGGTCGTGCCGCTTCAACGTTCGGGCTCTGGAAGCCGACGTCATAGATGTGGAAACCCAGGTGCATGATTTTCTGGTCCAGGTGCAGGTACGGGTAATTGCCGTCCAGCGGCAACGACGGGGCCAGTTTCACCACGCCTACCAGCATCAACGGCGCCACTTCACCAGCGGCGCGGGCCACGGCGAGGATCATGCCGGTCATCATCGCCGGGCTCGCCATGGGCAGCACGATTTTCCACAGCGTCTCGGCTTTGGTCGCGCCGAGGGCCAGGGAGCCTTCGCGCACGGTCCGCGGGATCCGCGCCAGGCCTTCTTCGGTGGCCACGATCACCACCGGCACCGCCAGCAGCGCCAGGGTCAGGGACGCCCAAAGCAGGCCCGGGGTACCGAAGGTCGGCGCCGGCAAGGCTTCGGGGAAGAACAGGCGATCCACCGAACCACCCAGTACATAGACGAAGAAACCCAGGCCGAACACGCCGTAGACAATGGCCGGTACGCCTGCCAGGTTGTTCACCGCGATGCGGATCAAGCGAGTCATCGGTCCTTGCCGGGCGTATTCGCGCAAGTACACCGCTGCCAGCACGCCGAATGGCGTCACGATCATCGCCATGATCAAAGTCATCATGACAGTGCCGAAAATCGCCGGGAAGATCCCGCCTTCGGTATTGGCCTCACGAGGATCGTCGCTGAGGAATTCCCAGACCTTGCTGAAATAGAAACCGATCTTGGTGAAGGTACCCATGCCGTTCGGCTGGTAGGCGTGCACCACTTTGCCGATTTCGATTTCCAGTTCTTTGCCATTGGCATCGCGGGCGGTGAGGCTGTCGCGGTTGAACTGCGCGTGCAGGTCACCCAGACGGGCTTCGATGTCCTTGTAGCGGGCATCGAGCTCAGCGCGGTCAGCGTCCAGGTCCGCTTGTGCAGCAGCGTCCAGTCTACCTTCCAGCTCCAGCTTGCGTCCTTTGAGACGAATGCGCTCAAGCCCTGCGTTGATTGCACCGATGTCGGATTTTTCCAGGGTCTTGAGTTCGGCCGCGAGTTGGTTGACGCGGGCCACACGCGCTTGCAGCTGCGGCCATGCCGCTTCGCCTTCGGCAATGACTTTGCCGTTTTCTTTGACGTTGACCAGGTAGCCGTAGAAATTACCCCACTCACGACGCTCAATGGCCATCAGCTCTGGCGGCGTGGTCTGGCTGGTCAGCCAGTCACCGACGATCCAGGTGAAATCTGTGCCGTTGAGGTCCCGGTTGCCGACCTTGATCAACTCGCGGGTCATGAACTCGGGGCCGTCGTCCGGCACTGGCAGGCCAGCGCTTTTCAGGCGCTCGCGAGGCACTGACTCCTTCTGCACCACTTCGCCAACCACCAAATGCGCGGGCATGCCGGGCACGTTGTAGCTGGCGTGGATCAGGTCCGCCGGCCAGAAATGGCCCAGACCGCGCACGGCAATCACTGCCAGCAGGCCAATGGTCATGATGACCGCGATGGACACCGCGCCACCGCTGATCCAGACGCCGGGGGCGCCGCTCTTGAACCATCCTTTCAGGGAGTTCTGTTTCACAGACTTCTACCTTTCTTAAAGCGACGAATATTTCTTGCGCAGACGCTGACGGATCAGCTCGGCGAGGGTGTTCATGATGAAGGTGAACAACAGCAGGACCAGCGCCGACAGGAACAGCACGCGGTAATGGCTGCCGCCGACTTCCGATTCAGGCATTTCCACCGCCACGTTGGCCGCCAGGGTGCGCAGACCTTCAAACAGGTTCATTTCCATGACCGGCGTGTTGCCGGTGGCCATCAGCACGATCATGGTTTCACCGACCGCACGGCCCATGCCGATCATCAGCGCCGAGAAGATGCCGGGGCTGGCGGTGAGAATCACCACGCGGGTCATGGTCTGCCACGGCGTGGCACCGAGGGCCAGCGAGCCCAGGGTCAAGCCACGCGGAACGCTGAACACGGCGTCTTCGGCGATGGAGTAGATGTTCGGGATGACCGCGAAGCCCATCGCCAGACCGACCACCAGGGCGTTGCGCTGGTCGTAGGTAATGCCCAGGTCATGGGAAATCCACATGCGCATGTCGCCGCCGAAGAACCAGGCTTCCATGTACGGGCTCATGTACAGCGACAGCCAGCCGACGAACAGGATCACCGGGATCAGCATCGCGCTTTCCCAGCCCTCCGGGACCTTCAGGCGAATGGATTCAGGCAAGCGGCTGAAGACGAAACCCGCCACCAGGATCCCAATCGGCAGCAACATCAGCAGGCTGAAAATGCCCGGCAGATGCCCTTCGACGTACGGTGCCAGGAACAGGCCGGCAAAGAAGCCGAGGATCACCGTCGGCATCGCTTCCATCAGCTCGATCACCGGCTTGACCTTGCGACGCAAGCTTGGGGCCATGAAGTACGCGGTGTAGATCGCGGCAGCAATCGCCAGCGGCGCAGCCAGCAGCATCGCGTAGAACGCCGCTTTCAGGGTGCCGAAGGTCAGCGGCGAAAGGCTCATCTTGGGTTCAAAATCGGTGTTGGCCGCGGTCGATTGCCAGACGTATTTAGGCTCGTCGTAGTTTTCGTACCAGACCTTGCCCCACAACGCACTCCACGACACTTCCGGGTGCGGGTTATCCAGCTGCAACGGTTGCAGTTTGCCACCCTGCTCGACGATCAGACGGTTGGCCCGAGGCGACATGCCGAACAGACCTTGGCCATCGACCACCTGGTCCACCAACAGGGTGCGGTGAGCAGTGCTGTGGAACACGCCGAGCTTGCCGGCAGCGTCGAGGGCGACAAAGCCTTTGCGACGTTCTTCAGCACTGATCTCAATAATGGGCGCACTGCCCATCTGGAAGGTACGAATCTGTTTGAAGCGCAATTCGCCGTCCGGATCGCGGGCCATGAACCACTGGGCCAGGCCACCCTTGGAGTCGCCGATGATCAGCGAAATCCCGCCCACCAGTTGGGTCGTGGCGGTGACTTGGGCTTCGCCGTCTTCCAGCAACTTGTAGCGACCATTAAGGCTTTTGTCCCGCAGGCTGAACACGTCGGCCTGGGCACGCCCGTTGACCACATACAGCCATTGCTGGCGCGGGTCGACGAAGATGTTCTTCACTGGCTCTGTCATCTGCGGCAGATCAATGCGCGTCTGCTCGCTAGTGATCTCACCGGTCATCATGTTTTCTTCGCTGCTGAGCGACAGCACTTGCAGTTGGGCACCGCTGGAACCGGCTAGCAGCAGGGTTGAGTCGGTGGCATTGAGGCTGACATGCTCCAGGGCGGCACCTTGCTCGTTCAGCACGATCGGCGTCTCGCCATAAGGGTATTCGACGGCCGGCGAGATGGTTTTCTTGCCGTCCGGATAGGTGACGTTATAGGTGTGTCGGAATACCAGGGCCTGACCGTTGGACAGACCGATCGCCACCAGCGGGCTGCCGGGTTGATCTTCACCAATGGAGGTCACGCTGGCGCCAGCGGGAATCGGCAGGTCGACCCGGCGCAGTTCGGCGCCACTGTCGATGTCGAAAAACAGCGCCTGGCCCTTGTCGGAAACCCGCATGGCCACCTGGTTCTGCTCTTCGATGGAGATCATCAGGGGTTTGCCAGCGTCTTGCATCCAGGCCGGGGTAATCGAGTCCTTGGCGGTCAGGTCCGCGCCTTGGAACAGGGGCAGCACCACGTAGGCCAGGAAGAAGAAGATCAACGTGATGGCGGCCAGGACGGCGAGGCCGCCGATCAGGACGTACCAGCGGGTCAGGCGATCCTTGAGCGCGCGAATACGGCGCTTGCGTTGAAGCTCAGGCGTATTGAAATCAATGCGCTTGGGAGGGGAAGTCGTAGTCATTGTGGAATTGGCCAGATCATTCATGCGCACACCCTAGCGATCCTGTATGACAGAAAGATGACAATGCAGTGACGCAACAAATCCGCCGCCAAGGGTATTGGCAGCGGACAGGAATTGGGTTGTGGGGCGCCTGCTCGAAAGTATTGGGTCAGTCAACATCCATATTGACCGCACTGTCCTCTTCTCGAGCAAGCCTGCTCCCACAGAGTCCGGGTTTGGCCCGGCTCAGGTTTTACTTCTTGGCGACGTTACCGCCTTCCGACAGCCCCAGGTCAGCCAGTGCCTTGGCGGCAACCTTGGCTGGCAGTGGGATGTAACCGTCCTTGACCACGACTTCCTGACCTTGCTTGGACAGGATCAGCTTGACGAACTCGGCTTCCAGCGGGGCCAGAGGCTTGTTCGGCGCCTTGTTCACGTAAACGTAGAGGAAGCGCGACAGTGGGTACTTGCCGTTCAGGGCGTTTTCTTCGGTGTCTTCGATGAACTCGCCGCCTTCTTTCTTGGCAAGGGCAACGGTTTTTACGCTGGCGGTTTTGTAGCCAATGCCCGAGTAGCCAACGCCGTTGAGCGAGCTGCTGATCGATTGCACAACCGAGGCCGAACCTGGCTGTTCATTGACGTTTGACTTGTAGTCGCCTTTGCACAGGGCTTCTTCTTTAAAGTAGCCGTAGGTGCCGGATACCGAGTTACGACCGAACAACTGAACTGGCTTGTTGGCCAGGTCCCCGGTCACACCCAGGTCACCCCAAGTCTTCACGTCGGCTTTAGCGCCGCACAGACGAGTGGACGAGAAAATCGCATCGACCTGAGCCATGGTCAGGCCTTTGATCGGGTTGTCCTTGTGTACGAATACAGCCAGGGCATCGACAGCCACCGGGATGGCGGTAGGCTTGTAGCCGTACTTGGTTTCGAAGGCCTGCAGCTCGTTGTCCTTCATCTTACGGCTCATCGGGCCCAGGTTGGAGGTGCCTTCGGTGAGCGCGGGTGGCGCGGTGGACGAACCAGCGGCCTGAATCTGGATATTTACGTTCGGGTATTCTTTCTTGTAGTTCTCGGCCCACAAGGTCATCAGGTTGGCCAGGGTATCGGAGCCGACGCTGGACAGGTTGCCCGACACACCAGTGGTCTTGGTGTAGCTCGGGATCGCTGGGTCAACAGCAGCAACCGCGTTGGCAGTTGCAACGCCAGCAGCGACAAATGTCATTGCCGCCATCAAACGCTTCAGTTTCATGCCTTACTCCTAGCAGATAGGGTGTGTTAAGTCGGCAAAGTATCGGTAAGCCGTGTGAACACTCTATGGCTGAAATATGACAATTGGATGAAAGGCCAGCATTGGGTTTTACAACATGATTGGCACCAATAAAGGAGTCAGGGAGAGGACCCGCTCATTTACAGAGACGAATGAACCCGTGGCGAGGGAGCTTGCTCCCGCTTGAGTGCGCAGCACTCATAAAGAAGGGGTTGCTGCGCAACCCAGCGGGAGCAAGCTCCCTCGCCACAATGAATCGCAACCGCCTTAAGCTTAGCGACCTTTCTTCCAGAGATAACCGCCCACCGCAATCCCTACCCCGCAAATGACCGCCACGTAATACGCCGGCCCCAGCGGGCTTTCCTTGAGCAGCAGGGTGACGATCATCGGGGTCAGGCCGCCGAAGATCGCATACGCCAGGTTGTAGGAGAACGACAGGCCACTGAAGCGCACCACGGCCGGGAATGCCTTGACCATGACGTAAGGCACCGCGCCGATGGTACCCACCAACAACCCACTCAAGGCATAGAGCGGAAACAGCCACTCGGGGTGGTCGAACAGGCTGTGATAGAAGGTCCAGGAGGTGATCAACAGCAACGCGCTGCCAAACACAAACACCCGTCCGGCGCCGAAACGGTCAGCCAGCACGCCGGAGCCGATGCAACCAAAGCTCAGGAACACGATCGCCAGGCTGTTGGCCTGCAACGCGGTGGTGGGGCTGAAGTGGTACACGGTCTGCAGCACTGTCGGGGTCATCAGGATGATCACGATGATGCCGGCCGACAGCAGCCAGGTCAGCAGCATCGAGATGGCGATGGCGCCACGATGATCACGCAGCACGGCCCGCAGCGGTATTTCCTCGGCCAGGGCCTTGCGCAGTTGCAGCTCGGCGAACACCGGGGTTTCGTGGAGCCAGCGGCGCAGATACACCGAAAACAGGCCGAACACACCGCCCAGCAGGAACGGAATCCGCCAGGCGAAATCCGCCACTTCTACTGGCGTATAAATGCTGTTGATGGCTGTGGCGACCAGCGAACCCAACAGAATCCCCACGGTCAGGCCGCAGGTCAGCGTGCCGCAGGCATAGCCGATGTGGCGCGCCGGAACGTGTTCGGAGACGAATACCCAGGCCCCGGGCACTTCGCCGCCAATGGCCGCGCCCTGGATCACCCGCATCAGCAACAGCAGGATCGGCGCCCACATGCCGATCTGGGCATAGGTGGGCAGCAGGCCCATGATCAGGGTCGGCACAGCCATCATGAAAATGCTCAGGGTGAACATTTTCTTGCGCCCCAGCAGGTCGCCGAAGTGGGCCATGATGATCCCGCCCAGCGGCCGGGCCAGGTAACCGGCGGCAAAGATGCCGAAAGTCTGCATCAAGCGCAGCCACTCAGGCATTTCGGCCGGGAAGAATAATTTGCCGACCACGGTGGCGAAGAACACGAAAATGATGAAATCGTAGAACTCCAGCGCACCGCCCAAGGCGGAAAGCGACAGCGTCTTGTAATCGTTGCGGGTCAGTGGACGTGCGAGTTGTGCGGGCGTCGCTGTGCTCGAAGGCGCAGGGGTCATGGCAAGGGCTTCTCTTATTAGTCGGTTCTGCAACCCTGACAACACGGGTTAGGGCCTGGGCAGGTTCGGCACGATAACAAATTGTTCGAAAAAGCACATAGAGGTGCGTAATTGACGGTCGAAATCAGAACCGAGTGGTCGTCTCGACGTCTATCGCCCGATATACTCGCAACGTTGCAACACTCTGTAAGGGGTTGCTGTGCGAAAACGTCGTTGGTGGCGTAGTAATAGAACCAGCCGGTTTCGCAGAGTTTCCCTTTGGCACGCCTTTACGAAAAACGTGACGAACGTAGTAAGTTCGGGCTGAATCGTTTTTTACAAAGACGGCTATTCACCTGCAACACAAGACAGCGTTACGGGTCAGAGGCACCCCCGGCATGATAGAGCTCGAACAAGAAGATCCAATCCCGCAAGGCGACCTGGCCCTGCAAATCACCGCGCTCCCCCGCGAGACCAACGGCTTCGGCGATATCTTCGGCGGTTGGCTGGTGTCTCAGATGGACCTGGCCGGCACCGCCATGGCCAGCAAAGTGGCCGGTGGACGCGTGGCCACCGTGGCGATCGATCGCATGGCGTTCCTGGTGCCGGTGGCGGTGGGTGCGCAGCTTTCCTTTTATACCCAGGCGCTGGAAATCGGCCGCAGCTCGATCCAGATGATGGTCGAGGTCTGGAGCGACGATCCGCTGTCCAGTGAATGGCGCAAGGTGACCGAGGCGGTGTTTGTCTTCGTCGCCATCGACGGCAGTGGTCGTACCCGCTCGGTTCCGCCGCGCGCCCGTTAAACACGGCGGCCGTTTTGCGGTCCATTGCAGTTCCTGTTCCTGAGCGAGATTTGCAACATGCCAACGCCCCATGTCGAAGCCGTCAAACTGGATGAACTGAACGGTTGGCGAATCCGCCACGGTCAGGCCGAGTTGCTGGTGACCCAGCAAGGCGCGCACATCCTCAGCTATCAAGTGGACGGCCAGCCGCCGCTGATCTGGCTCAACGACCAGGCCACGTTCAAGGCCGGCAAGAGCATCCGCGCCGGCGTGCCGGTGTGCTGGCCGTGGTTCGGCAACCTGACGCGCAACCCCGACAGCGTGCAGGCCATGCGTGTGACCAACGATCCGGCCACGGCCCATGGCTTGGTACGGGCGATGGATTGGGAATTGAAGGGCATCGAAGCCGAAGGCGAAAGCCTCAAGGTGGAGTTCGTGCTGCCCTACCCCGAAAACGGCCTCTCGGGCTGGCCTCACCAAGTGGACCTGACGCTGACCATCGTGATGGACGAGCAGTTGCACATCCGCCTCACCAGCCATAACCGTGGCAGCGAGACCGTCAGCCTCAGCCAGGCGCTGCACAGCTACTTCGCCGTGAGCGATGTGCGCAACGTACATGTCGATGGGGTGGATGGCTTGAGCTACATCGAGACCCTCGACGACTGGAAAATCGCCACCCAGGCCGGTGATCTGCACTTCGCCGGCGAGACCGACCGCGTCTACCTCAATACCCCGCCGACGCTGAGCATCGTTGATCCGCAGTGGGAACGCCGGATCGAACTGACCAGCAGCGGTTCGCGCTCGGCAGTGATCTGGAACCCCTGGACCGAACGCGCCAAGGCCTTCAGCGACATGGCCGACGATGGCTGGCAGCGCATGTTGTGCATCGAGACGGCGAATGTGATGGACGACGTGGTGACGCTGTTGCCCGAGGCCAGCCATACCCTTGGCGTGAGCATCCGCAGCAAGCCGCTTTAAGCCACACCATAAAACCATTGTGGGAGCGAGCTTGCTCGCGATAGCGGGATAACAGTCAACATCAGCGTCGACTGACACACCGCCATCGCGAGCAAGCTCGCTCCCACATTGGGATTTGTGTCAGGCCAACCGGCCTATTACAAATCCGCCTCCTGCACCACCCTCACCTTTTCGGCCTCCAGTGCATACGCCGCGCTGGCCAGGTCGTTGTCGACCTTTTCGATCTTCAGCGTGCCGGTCACCCACAGCGGCGTGTAGATGTCGTCCAGCTTCAGGCCCTTGGGGTAGCGCACCAGCACCAGTTGATTCGGCGGTGGTGGCGGGACGTGGATGCAGGCGCCGGGGTAAGGCACCAGGAAAAACAGCGTGCTACGGCCCTTGGCGTCGGATTCCAGTGGCACGGGGTAACCGCCGATGCGAATGTGTTTATCGCTCATCGACGCCACGGTCTTGGTCGAATACATCACCGCCGGCAAGCCTTTGCTTTGTTTCAGGCCACCTTTTTCGGTGAAGGTGCCACTGGCTTCGGGGGAGTCATGATCGATCTCGGGCATGGCCTCGAGGGCTTTCTGGTCCGACTTGGGCATCAATTCGAGCCAGTCGGTTTCCGGCAGTTCGGCGGCATGGGCCAGGCCACTGCCCAGCAGAAGAAGGGTCAACACTAGACGGCGCATGAAAGGGCTCGGCAATGAGTAGGAAGTGCAACGCCGGCATTCTAGCCCTCTCTGCGCGCCACGCAGAGAGGGTGTTGTCTTTGTATCAGTTTCTTTTGATCAGGCCGTAGATCACCAGCAACACCACCGCGCCCACCAGGGCACCGATGAAGCCCGCGCCTTGGCCCGCCTGGTAGATGCCCAGGGCCTGGCCGCCATAAGTGGCTGCCAATGAACCGCCGATACCGAGCAGGATGGTCATGATCCAGCCCATGCTGTCATCGCCCGGTTTCAGGAAGCGCGCCAGCAGGCCAACGATCAAGCCGATAAAGATGGTTCCAATGATTCCCATGGCAATTCCCCGTTTGGTTGGATGCTATGCCAAAGCCTAGTCAGACTTTGGCACCTTGCCATGAGAGAAGCCGGCCGACGAATGGTTCCACCCATGTCTCAGTTTATTGCTCGGCGATCAGCGTCTCGACCTTGATGATCTGCTGGGCCAGGGTCGCCCGGTCAGCGCAGCGCAGATTGGCGTGACCCACTTTGCGCCCAACCTTGAACGCCTTGCCATAGTGATGCAGATGGCAATCGGCAATGGCCAGGACTTTCTCGCTGTCCGGGACCTTGCCGATGAAGTTGAGCATCGCGCTTTCGCCGACCTTGGCGGTCGAGCCCAGCGGCAGTCCGGCCACCGCCCGCAGGTGGTTTTCGAACTGGCTGCACTCGGCGCCTTCAGTGGTCCAATGCCCGGAGTTGTGCACCCGAGGCGCGATTTCGTTGGCCTTGAGGCCGCCGTCCACTTCAAAGAACTCGAACGCCATCACGCCGACATAGTCGAGCTGCTTGAGCACCCGGCTGGAATAGTCTTCGGCCAGGGCCTGCAACGGATGGTCGGTGCTGGCGACGGACAGCTTGAGGATGCCGTCCTTGTGGGTGTTGTGCACCAACGGGTAGAAACGGAGCTCACCGTCACGGCCACGCACAGCGATCAGCGAGACTTCCCCGGTGAACGGCACGAAGCCTTCCAGCAGGCAGGCCACGCTGCCCAGCTCGGCAAACGTGCCGACCACGTCCTCAGGCTTGCGCAGGACTTTCTGGCCCTTGCCGTCATAACCCAGGGTGCGGGTCTTGAGCACGGCTGGCAGGCCGATGGCGGCCACCGCGGCGTCCAAGTCGGCCTGGGACTGAATGTCGGCGAAGGCCGGCGTGGGAATGCCCAGGTCCTTGAACATGTTCTTTTCGAACCAACGGTCCCGGGCAATACGCAAGGCTTCGGCGCTCGGGTAGACCGGGACGAACTGGGACAGGAAAGCAACGGTTTCGGCCGGGACGCTTTCGAACTCGAAGGTCACCAGATCGACTTCGTCGGCCAATTGGCGCAGGTGATCCTGGTCGCCGTAGTCGGCCCGCAGGTGTTCACCCAGCGCGCTGGCGCAGGCGTCCGGTGCCGGGTCCAGGAAAGCGAAGTTCATCCCCAGCGGCGTACCCGCCAGGGCCAACATGCGACCCAACTGGCCGCCACCGATTACACCGATCTTCATTCGTCAACAACCTCAGGCAATGCGTGGGTCTGGATTGTCCAGGACGCTGTCTGTCTGTTCAGCGCGGAATTTTTTCAACACGCTATGAAACTGTGGATGCTTGGCGCCCAAAATGCTCGCCGAGAGCAGGGCCGCGTTGATTGCGCCAGCCTTGCCGATGGCCAGGGTCGCCACCGGAATGCCGGCCGGCATCTGCACGATCGACAGCAGCGAATCGACGCCCGAGAGCATCGACGACTGCACCGGCACGCCCAGCACCGGCAGGTGGGTCTTGGCCGCACACATGCCGGGCAAGTGGGCTGCGCCGCCGGCACCGGCGATAATCACCTCGATGCCTCGGGACTCGGCTTCTTCAGCGTACTGGAACAGCAGGTCCGGGGTACGGTGGGCGGAAACCACTTTCACCTCGTAAGGGATGCCGAGCTTTTCCAGCATATCGGCGGTGTGGCTAAGGGTGGACCAATCGGACTTGGAGCCCATGATCACGCCAACCAGTGCACTCATCGTCGTGCCTCATCTCTCTGGGCGCCCGCAGGCGCGTCAAAAAACAACAAGCCACGCAGGAGACCGGCGTGGCTTGTTGTACGAATTCTGGCCGGGCGAACCGACCGAAGGCCGGGCAGTATACCGAAAATGGTGCGTTAAACGCACTTTCGCCGACCATCTGTCATTTGGGCTGAAGCGGCGGTTTTATTGACTCGCAGGTCAGCGAGGGAACAGCATAAATCCCTGTGGGAGCGAGCTTGCTCGCGATAGCGGCAGATCAGTCTATGCAGCTGTGAGTGTCAGGTCGTCATCGCGAGCAAGCTCGCTCCCACAAGGGGTTCTGCGCTGTCTTCAGGATCCGGCCACACCCTGCGCCACACCGCCCTCGAGCTTGCGCCACAACAACCGCACATTGGCCTTGCGCACCAGGGCGCAGCGGTACAGGCGAATCTCCAGGGGGACGTGCCATTGCGTGCCGCCACAGATCACCAGTTCACCCCGGGCCAGTTCGGCGCGCACGCTCAGGTGCGGCACCCAGGCGATGCCCAGGCCTTCCAACGCCATGCTTTTCAGGCTGTCGGCCATGGCCGTTTCGTAGACCGTGGTGAAACGCAGCGCCCGTTGGCGCAACAACTGGTTAACCGAACGGCCGAGGAACGCGCCGGCGCTGTAGGCCAGCAGCGGCACGCTGGCCTCGCCTTCTGGGTCGAACAGCGGCTTGCCGTCAGCATCGGCCGCACACACCGGGAGCATTTCGGTCTGGCCCAGGTGCAGCGACGGAAAGATTTCCGGGTCCATCTGCATCGCCGAATCCGGATCGTAGAAGGCCAGCATCAGGTCGCAGCCACCTTCACGTAATGCATGGACCGCATCGCCGACGTTGGTCGCCACCAGCCGCGTGGCGATGTTCATCCCCTCGTTGCGCAATTGCGCGATCCAGCGCGGGAAGAAACCCAACGCCAGGGAGTGGGCCGCAGCCACCTGAATGACTTCGCCCTGTCCGCCTTCCAGATGATGTAAATGACGCAGCACTTCACCCAATTGCTCAACCACCGTGCGCGCCGTCACCAGAAACAACTGGCCCGCCGCCGTCAGTTCAATGGGCGTGCGGGAGCGGTTGACCAGGGTCAGCCCGAGCGCCGCCTCGAGGCTGCGAATCCGCCGACTGAAAGCCGGCTGCGTCACGAAGCGCCGCTCAGCCGCCTGGGAGAAACTGCGCGTCGCAGCCAGGGCACTGAAGTCCTCGAGCCATTTGCTTTCAAGATTCATCACGTCCTCCCTTTGCACGCACCAAAACAGGTCACACGTTCGCCACACCGTCGACGTCACACCGGCATTATGCCGAATATGCATAGGCCAGTGCTTAACAGCATTGGCCCTAATTTTCTCGAGAGCCTAGGATTCGCAGCGTTCCGGCTCAGACCGGGTCCTTATCGAGATGATTTCTATCATGTCCTCCGCTGCATCATTCCGCACAGAAAAAGACCTGCTTGGCGTACTCGAAGTACCGGCGCAAGCGTATTACGGCATCCAGACCCTGCGAGCGGTGAACAACTTCCGTCTCTCCGGCGTTCCGATCTCGCATTACCCCAAGCTGGTGGTCGGTCTGGCAATGGTCAAGCAGGCCGCCGCTGACGCCAACCGCGAGCTGGGCCAGCTCAGCGAAGCCAAGCACGCCGCCATCAGCGAAGCCTGTGCACGATTGATCCGCGGCGATTTCCACGAAGAGTTCGTGGTGGATATGATTCAGGGCGGCGCTGGCACGTCGACCAACATGAACGCCAACGAAGTCATCGCCAACATCGCGTTGGAGGCCATGGGCCACAACAAAGGCGAATACCAGTACCTGCACCCGAACAACGACGTGAACATGGCGCAGTCCACCAACGACGCCTACCCGACCGCGATTCGCCTGGGCCTGCTGCTGGGTCACGATGCGTTGCTGGCCAGCCTCGACAGCCTGATCCAGGCGTTCGCTGCCAAGGGTGAAGAATTCAGCCACGTCCTGAAAATGGGCCGCACCCAGCTGCAAGACGCTGTGCCGATGACCCTCGGCCAGGAATTCCGCGCCTTCGCCACCACCCTGAGCGAAGACCTGGCGCGCCTGAAAACCCTGGCGCCTGAACTGCTCACCGAAGTGAACCTGGGCGGCACCGCCATTGGCACCGGCATCAACGCCGACCCGCGCTACCAGGCCCTGGCCGTACAACGCCTGGCGACCATCAGCGGCCAGCCGCTGGTTCCAGCCGCTGACCTGATCGAAGCCACCTCCGACATGGGCGCCTTCGTGCTGTTCTCCGGCATGCTCAAGCGTACTGCGGTCAAGCTGTCGAAGATCTGCAACGACCTGCGCCTGCTGTCCAGCGGCCCGCGCACCGGCATCAACGAAATCAACCTGCCGGCTCGCCAGCCGGGCAGTTCGATCATGCCGGGCAAGGTCAACCCGGTGATCCCGGAAGCGGTCAACCAGGTTGCATTCCAGATCATCGGTAACGACCTGGCCCTGACCATCGCGGCCGAAGGCGGCCAACTGCAGTTGAACGTGATGGAACCGCTGATCGCCTTCAAGATCTTCGACTCGATCCGCTTGCTGCAACGGGCCATGGACATGCTGCGCGAGCACTGCATCGTGGGCATCACCGCCAACGAAGCGCGCTGCCGCGAACTGGTCGAGCACTCGATCGGCCTGGTCACCGCCCTGAACCCGTACATCGGCTATGAAAACGCCACCCGCATCGCCCGTGTTGCCCTGGAAAGCGGCCGCGGCGTGCTGGAGCTGGTGCGCGAAGAAGGCTTGCTCGACGACGCGATGCTCGACGACATCCTGCGCCCGGAAAACATGATTGCTCCGCGTCTGGTTCCGCTGAAAGCGTGATCACCGCAACTAACGCTCACCAGGTCGAGGGACTAGACACCTCTCACCTTTTGAGGGCTTGGGGACCTTCCCCAAGCCCTTTTTTTAATTGAAAACCACAAAGGATGACCGAACCTGTGGGAAGGAACCTGCTCGCGATAAACGACGACGTGCTGCCGTTGTATACCGCGTCATCAGCGATCGCGAGCAAGCTTTTTCCCACAAAAACCTGACCGAAAGGCCAGGTGAAATGAAGGGTCCGTTTCGTCGGACGCACCACAATCGTGCAGACGGGCACCGCACTGATAGGTATAGTGCCGCCCCTCTTCGCGTGAGCGGTCGTCAGTAGAGAGACCCTAAAACATGCGAAAACCGAACTAATAACAAACCCGCGAAAATGGACCGGGACGAAACATCGCCTCACCTGTTTGGCCGAGCGCCGACCGATGTAACGCGATATTTCCAAATGGCCAGCATTTGCTTAAACAAAAAACAGCGAGGAATACTCATGCTTGAAGTCATCAACGACTTCCTTTCAGGGAAAGTGCTGATCGTGCTCATTGTCGGGCTCGGTAGCTACTTCACGATCCGCTCGCGTTTCGTCCAGTTCCGTCATTTCTTTCATATGTTCGCGGTGTTTCGTGACAGCCTAAAAAGCAGCACTGACCAGCTCAGCTCGTTCCAGGCCTTGATGCTCAGCCTGGCCGGCCGTGTTGGCGCGGGCAACATCGCGGGGGTTGGCATCGCCGTGACCCTCGGCGGCCCCGGTGCCGTGTTCTGGATGTGGGTGACCGCACTGGTCGGCATGTCCAGCAGCTTCTTCGAGTGCTCCCTCGGCCAGCTCTACAAGCGCTGCGACTCCGAAGGCCAGTACCGTGGCGGCCCGTCCTATTACATCCAGCACGGCCTGCAGAAACGCTGGCTGGGCATGATCATGGCGTTCCTGCTGCTGGTCACCTTCGGCTTCGCCTTCAACGGCCTGCAAGCCCACGCGGTCACCCATTCCCTGAACAACGCCTTCGGCTTCGACACCACTTACACAGGCCTGGGCCTGGCGGTGCTGCTGGGCCTGGTGTTCATTGGCGGGATCAAGCGTATCGCCAAGGTTGCCGACCTGCTGGTGCCGGTCAAGACCCTGGCGTACATCGGCGTGACCCTCTATGTGATCGTGCTGCAGTTCGAACACGTACCGGACATGCTGGCGACCATCGTCAGAAGCGCCTTTGGCCTGGACCAGGCCTTTGGTGGCTTGATCGGCGCCGCCATCGTCATGGGCGTCAAGCGTGGCGTGTTCGCCAACGAAGCCGGCCTGGGCAGTGCGCCTAACGTGGCCGCCGTGGCGTCGGTCGAGCACCCAGTGGCTCAGGGTGTGATTCAAGCGTTCAGCGTATTCCTGGACACCTTCTTGATCTGCACCTGCACCGCGCTGTTGATCCTGCTGTCGGGCTTCTACACCCCAGGCTTCGAAGGCGACGGCATTGCCCTGACCCAGAACTCCCTGGCGGCGGTAGTGGGTGACTGGGGCCGGATTTTCATCTCCGTGGCGCTGTCGTTGTTCGTGTTCACCTCGATCCTCTACAACTACTATCTAGGTGAGAATAGCCTGCGCTTCATGATCGGCGAAAACCGCAAGGCGCTGATGGGCTACCGCGCGCTGGTGCTGGTCCTGATTTTCTGGGGCGCCATCGAAAACCTTGGCACCGTGTTCGCCTTCGCCGACATCACCATGACGCTGCTGGCGTTCGTGAACCTGATCGCGCTGTTCCTGCTGTTCAAGGTCGGCATGCGTATCCTGCGTGACTACGATGACCAGCGTTCGGCCGGTATCAAGGTTCCGGTCTTCGATTCCAGCAAGTTCCCGGACCTGGACCTTGACCGCAACGCCTGGCCAGCCAATCCGTCGGCGCCGGTTGCCCAGTCTGACGCCGCTAAGGCTGGCGTGACCGCAGCGCAACGCTGACCGGTAACAAGCTGTCTGGAAAAAACCGGGCGCACCCCCTGCGCCCGGCGTGACACAGCCTAAGGTCGGCGTCATGCTCGGCCTTATGTTGTGGCAGCGAAGTAAAGCTGCCGTTTTCGTCCTCGGAGAACACCCATGAATTCCTCGACCTACCCTGCCGCCCAGCACGTCATGGTGCTCTACACCGGTGGAACCATCGGCATGCAGGCCAGCGCCCACGGCCTGGCCCCGGCATCCGGTTTCGAAGCGCGGATGCGCGATTACCTGCACAGCCAACCTGAACTCGTCATCCCGTCATGGCGCTTCCGGGAAATGTCGCCGCTGATCGACAGCGCCAACATGACCCCGGCCTATTGGCAGCAACTGCGCGAAGCGGTGGTCGATGCCGTGGATGTGCAGGGCTGCGACAGCGTACTGATCCTGCACGGCACCGATACGTTGGCCTACAGCGCGGCCGCAATGAGCTTCCAACTGCTGGGTCTGCATGCGCGGGTGTGCTTCACCGGTTCGATGCTGCCCGCTGGCGTGACCGACAGCGACGCCTGGGAAAACCTCAGCGGCGCGTTGGTTGCCCTCGGCCAGGGTCTGGCGCCGGGCGTGCATCTGTACTTCCACGGTGAATTGCTGGCGCCGACTCGTTGCGCCAAGGTGCGCAGCTTCGGTCGTCATCCGTTCAAGCGCCTGGAACGCCAGGGCGGCGGTGTCAAAGCCGCTTCGCTGCCGGCGCAATTGAATTACAACCAGCCCAAGCAACTGGCGAATGTCGCGGCACTGCCACTGTTTCCCGGCATCAGCGCCGAGATTCTCGATGGCCTGCTCGGCAGCGGGATCCAGGGCCTGGTGCTGGAGTGCTACGGCAGCGGCACCGGCCCGAGCGACAACCCAGCCTTCCTCGCCAGCCTCGAGCGGGCGCGGGACAGCGGCGTGGTGGTGGTGGCGGTGACCCAATGCCATGAAGGCGGCGTGGAGCTGGATGTGTACGAGGCCGGCAGCCGTTTGCGTGGCGTCGGCGTGCTGTCCGGCGGCGGCATGACCCGCGAGGCGGCGGTTGGTAAGTTACAGGCGTTGATTGGCGCGGGGTTGCCCGTGGCAGAGGTGCGGCGGTTGGTTGAACTGGATCTGTGCGGCGAGCTTATCTGACACCCGGCAAATCCTGTGGGAGCGAGCTTGCTCGCGATAGCGGGCTGATAGTCAACATCAGCGTCGACTGACACACCGCCATCGCGAGCAAGCTCGCTCCCACATTGGGTGTTGTGTTGAACTTCCGATTTTCATCCGGCATACAACTTGCTCCGTTTCCAGCCTCCCCAGGCTGGAACCGAACATGCTTCATTCCCACCTCACCACCCTCAACGCCGTCTCCCTGGTGCTCAATGCCTTCAAAAACGAAGGGCTATCCAGTGAGGCGTTGCTGGCCGGCAGCGGCATCAGCGCGGCGGATCTGAGCCGGGCCGACACGCGCATCACCACCAATCAGGAAATGCAGGTCTGTGCCAACGCCGTGGCGCTCAGGCGCGATATCGGCCTGGAACTGGGTCTGCGCATGCACGTGTCGTGCTACGGCATACTCGGCTATGCCCTGCTCACCAGTGCCACCTTAGGTGACGCTTTGCGCCTGGCGCTGCGCTATCCGGCGCTATTGGGAACACTCTTCGAACTGAACCTGGAGGAAGACGATGAGGTGGTCTGGCTCAGCGCCAGCGATTATCGGGAGAACCCGGCCTTGGCCGCGTTCAATGCCGAGTTCTGCATGGTTTCGTTGAAAGTCATCTGCAATGACCTGCTTGGCCATGTGCTGCCGTTACGCGCGGCGCGTTTCGAACATCCGGCGCCCGATTACCAGGTGCGCTATGGAGCGCATTTTGATTGCCCTGTACGGTTCGACAGCATCGATAACGCCTTTGCCTTCGACCGCCACTGGCTCGAACAGCCCCTGCCCCTGGCCGATCCCATCACCCACCACGCCATGGCCGAACGCTGCCGCCGACAGAACACCGAATTCACCGGGCGCCAGGCCTGGCTGGGGCGGATCCGCCAACTGCTCGACGCACAACTAAACGCCGCCCCCGGCCTCGAGGGCCTGGCCGAACAAATGAACTGCTCGGCGCGCACTTTGCGCCGGCACCTCAAGGAGCAGGGTTGCAGTTATCAGGAGCTGCTCGACGACCTGCGTTTCGAGCGGGCCAAGCAGATGCTCTGCGAGGATCAATTGCCGATCTATCGGATTGCCGAAAGGCTGGGCTTCAGTGAAACGGCCAGTTTTCGCCATGCGTTCGTGCGCTGGAGCGGCGTGGCGCCGAGTCAGTTCAGATCCTGAACCTCCTGGACAAACGCCGCTTTCATGTACAACACCAACCCCTGTGGCGAGGGAGCTTGCTCCCGCTGGGTGGCGAAGCCGCCCCAATAAGGCTGACGCATGCTGCCAGGCACACCGCATCGACCGGTCTACGACGGCTGCGCCGCCGAGCGGGAGCAAGCTCCCTCGCCACGAGTCTCAGGGCGTTGCGAATGCCTTGTTTATTCCCTCTCTGCCACGTTTCCGCCAACCCACGCATTCTTGCGCCATTGCCTACAACTACGCCAGAAGCCGCCCGCTTGTGCGCCCTGCCCTCACCACCTATCGTCTCCCTGTCGCTGACACCAGCGAACGGGTTTGGCGGCCCGGTTGACGAAAGTTCCTCATGTGAAAGGAGCTTCACTATGTTCAAGAGCAAACCAAACCCAGCAGAAACAGATCCCAACTCCCCCTACTTGGACGGCCTCAACGCAAAAAAGCTCGACGAAGCCTCCAAGCGCGCACTGGACTATTACCTGGCGCCAAAACCGGCAAAACCTGCGGAAACCATTCAACCCGGCCAGCTCTTCACCGTCATAAAAGACATCGACAACGAAAGCCTCCTGGCCAACCTCAGCGAAACCCTGGCTTCAGCCGATGCGATGGTCAACGATCTGGCTTTCGAACTGGAGGGCTCCCGCCGTCACGTTGCCTTAGGCATCCTGCAGCTGATCGAACTGAGTTCATTGCTGGCGAACCGGGCGCTGGATAACGTCGACCCACGATAGCCGCTACACCCTCGCCACGGGTACAACAAAAATCATTGAGGCATCACTCACGCCCCAATCCCACGCACACCCGCGCCAACAAGGGGCGATTTACGGTCAAATCTTTTGGCCATTTCGATCCCCTTTTGGCCTCTCCTGCCGTTCTCTGAAACGCCCCGCGCCGCAAGACTGTGATTCAACGAATCAGCCCTGCGGAGAACAACAATGCTGACGATCTACTCAGACGATCACCACCTGCACCACGGACGCTGCGAGTTGATGGACGGGCAGTTGATGCCTTGCTTCGAAATGCCGTCCCGGGCCGATCATGTGCTGGATCGGGTCAAGGCTCAGGCACTGGGCCCGGTGGAGGCGCCGCAGGATTTCGGCCTAGCGCCGATCCAGCGTATCCACAGCGCGGCGTACCTGGAATTCTTCAAAGGGGCTTGGGATCGCTGGGCGGAACATCACCGCGACGGCGATTTGCTGCCCTTCACCTGGCCGGCGCGGACCCTGCGCGCGGTCATTCCGAAAAGCTTGCACGGTCAGCTCGGCTATTACAGCTTTGACGGCGGCGCGCCGATTACCGCAGGCACTTGGCAAGCGGCGTATAGCGCCGCCCAGGTTGCCCTCACCGCCCAGGCTGAAATCCAGCGCGGCGCCCGCAGTGCCTTTGCGTTGTGCCGGCCACCGGGACATCACGCCGCCAGCGACTTGATGGGCGGCTATTGCTACCTCAACAACGCCGCCATCGCCGCCCAGGCGTTCCTCGACCAGGGCCATAAAAAGGTCGCGATTCTCGATGTCGATTACCACCACGGCAATGGCACCCAATCGATTTTCTACGAACGCAGCGATGTGTTGTTCACCTCGATCCATGGCCACCCGGAATTCGAATTTCCGTTCTTCCTCGGCTATGCAGACGAGCGCGGTGAAGGCGCCGGCGAGGGTTTCAATTTCAACTACCCTTTGCCCGCAGGCTCCGGCTGGGATACCTGGAGCGCTGCGCTGGAGCAGGCCTGCGGCGAAACCCAAGCCTACGACGCCGATGTCATCGTCGTGTCCCTGGGCGTGGACACCTTCAAGGACGACCCGATCTCCCAGTTCAAGCTCGACAGCCCGGACTACCTGGCGATGGGCAAGCGCATCGCAGCGCTCGGCAAGCCAACCCTGTTCGTGATGGAAGGCGGCTATGCGGTGGCAGAAATCGGCATCAATGCGGTGAACGTTCTCGAAGGTTTTCAAAGCGCCCAATGAGGAATAAAACATGAAAAGACTCAAGCGTTTAATGGCTCCCGCCCTGTGCGCCGCCCTGCTCTGCGGTGCCGCCCAGGCCGAAGAGCGCACCCTGCGTGTCTACAACTGGTTCGACTACATCACCCCCAAGGCCCTGGACGATTTCAAGGCGCAGAACAGCCAGGTCAAGCTGGTCTACGACATCTTCGACACCAACGAGGCCCTGGAGGCCAAGCTGCTGACCGGCAATTCCGGCTACGACGTGGTGGTGCCGTCCAACGTGTTCCTGGCCAAGCAGATCGAGGCCGGCGTATTCCAGCCCCTGGACCGCAGCAAACTGCCGAACTGGAACCACCTCGACCCCAAGCTGATGAAGCTGATCGAAGCCAATGACCCGGGCAACAAATTCGCCGTGCCCTACATGTACGGCACCATCCTGATCGGCTTCAACCCGGACAAGGTCAAGGCCGCCCTGGGTGACAACGCGCCGGTGGACAGCTGGGACCTGATCTTCAAGGAAGAGAACCTCAGCAAACTCAAGCAATGCGGCGTGGCGCTGCTCGATTCGCCTTCGGAAATCCTGCCCCTGGCCTTGCAGCATCTGGGCCTGGATCCCAACAGCAAGCAGCCGGCGGACTACGCCAAGGCCGAAGCGCTGATGATGAAGATCCGCCCATACATCACCTATTTCCACTCGTCCAAGTACATGGCCGACATCGCCAACGGCGACATCTGCGTGGCAGTGGGTTACTCCGGCAGCTTCTCCCAGGCTGCCAATCGCGCCAAGGAGGCCAAGAACGGCGTGACCGTCGACATGCGCCTGCCCAAGGAAGGTGCGCCGATCTGGTTCGACATGCTCGCCATTCCCAAAGGGGCCGCCAATCCGAACGACGCCTACACCTTCATCAACTACCTGCTGCAACCGAAGGTGATCGCGCCGGTCAGTGACTTCGTCGGCTATCCGAACCCGAACAAAGACGCCACGGACATGGTCGACCCGGCGATCCGCAACAACCCCAACCTGTACCCGACCGAGGCGGCGATGGCCACGCTCTACACCTTGCAACCCTTGCCCAGGGACGCCGAGCGAGCACGGACACGGGCCTGGACACGGATCAAGTCCGGCCAATGAAGGCCGCAATAACCTCGGCTGCATATACATAGTTACCACCCTCCCTGCCTTGCGCGCTCCTAGCATGGGGTCCCCGAAGTGTCCGGCTTCGGGGATTCCATGTATCGCGAGACAGGGAGACTCAGATGACGCAAACCTCTACCAACACCCCCCCTACGCCCGACGCGAGCGTCGGCGATGCGGTGCTCAATCAGTTGCTGGCGGGCCCGACCTCCCCGGAGGTGGCCGCCGCTCTTCTGCGCAGGGCCCTCAAGCAGCTATACCCCCATTTGCATCTTGATCCGAACAACACGGTGGTCGGCGAGCCGGATTGGGACATTGTCGACGGCGAAATCGTGGAACGCCCCACTCGCTACCAGACTCTCAGCAATATGCTGGCGGCACGGGTGAACGAAAGTTATTCGACCCTGCTGGTCGAAGGGTTCCACTTTTTGACCCACCTGCCGCTGACCACCCCTGAAGTGCATCTGCCGGTCCGCATCGGCCAGATCGGGACACTGATCAACGAACTCACGCCCGTCATGGTGTCCGCCTGCCAGGAACAACAACTGGTGTACTGGAACACCGCACTTGGCACCGCGCCGCCTCGCTGGCATGGGCTTTCCGGCATGCTGCACAGGCTCTGGGATGTTAAGCAGGTCAAGGGTTGGACGGCGACTGAATGCGAGATGGCCCGACAACTGTTTCTTTACCCCGACTTGCAGGACCGCAAGGCCAATGACCCTTATGACACCCACGCGTATCTGATCGACATCGATGAAATTGACGGCGATAAAGTGACCCGCCTGATCGACAATTCACTGGTGGTGCTGATTGGTAAAATCGACAAAAAGCAAACCATCCTCACTTACTCGTTGCGCAGGAGCCATGAGAAGTTCGATTCGCTGCAAGCACTGGGGCAGACGCTGCCGGATCACCTGGGCAACCTGAACGGCAAGAAGATCCAGTGGCGGCTCTACGAGCCCGACGGCAACATCTTCGACTACAAGGCTTGCGGGCTGATCGCCACCCAGGTGCAGATCCTCGGTTCGCCGGAGATCCTGAACGGGTTCCTGCTCGATGACGATGAGCAGCTTGCTACCAGCGGGCAGGACACCGATGTCGGACCTGACGCAGCCTGGTTCGCGAAACAGATGCCCGACTGGCTGCAGGAAGCGTCGGCGTCCGATCAGGTCTTGTTCGCCCAGCACATGAAAAACCTGTCGGCACTGAGCAGCGCCCATGCCGGCAAAACCTATCTGGACGATATCCCGTCCATCAGGAACTATGCGCTGGCCGCGCTGAAGCGGCAGATGCAATCGGAACATGCCGACGCCGCAACGCTCGACCCACAACGGATCGAGATGCAGATACGCAGCCCCGTCGTCTGGGGTACGTTCGTGGTTCCGGGCAAAATCGAGATCACCCGGCTCAACCTCGTTGACCTTGCCTTGCAAAACCTGATTGCGCTTCCCCTTGGCGACAAGGTTGTCCGCTCCCTCGATGGCGATACATTGCCCACATGGATGACGGTCGACTACATCGAAAACCTCGTCACCACGGTCGATGTCGGTCGCTTTTATCCCGAGCTGGTCAAGGGCAAGCTGCTGGGTGATACGGTCGAATCAACCCGTCGTGAAAACCTGTATGTCTCTCAACTGCGCATCCAGCTATCCATGCTGGCGCTGGAGAGCAAGATTCGTGGCCAGGGCAACATAGACGAGCGAGGCTACCGCTATGTCGTCGCCCTGATGGAAGACGAAGAAACCGAGCGCAAGGTCGACGGCCAGGCCATTGTCCTGCGCAAGCTGGCGTTTTTGTCGGGCCAGTCGCCGGGAGACGGAGGAGACGTCGTCACCAACATGTTCGTGATTGGTCCGCAGGATCTTGGTGCAGGTCCCTGCGTGCTCTACCGCCCCCTGCTCGAACCGCAGTTGAGCCAATATCCGACGCCCAGCAACCTGATCTATGCGATCAGGCAATCCGCTTCCCTGCGCCAGTCGGTGCTGGCATGGCTGCCCGATGGGGCCCGCGAGAGTTACAGTCGATACGTGTTTCCGGGCCCCATGCCTTCGCCCTGGATGATCGTGGAATTCGCGACAGACCCGTTCTCGGCATGGACCAACAGCGCCCCCGTCAGTTTGAGCGACCTGGCCTTGGGAACGGACTTCCTGCCGCATCTGTTCAAGTCCAATGCCCAGGCCCTGGCCGAGCTTGCCGATCGCCAATCAGTGTCCAACAGCGAAAACCGCTGGCAGACCTTCAAGCAGGCCAGTTGGCTGATCTTTAACCTGGCCCTGCCCTATCTCGGCGCCGCCGCAGGCACCGCGACCTGGCTCTGGCAGATCCTCGATGACGTCGAAACGCTGACCCAGGCTGATGAGGCGTCCAACAGCCAGGCCACTTGGGAAGCATTTGTCGACCTGTTGCTGAACATGTCCATGGCAATCACCGCCCATGCCATCGACCGCGCCAGGGAAAACACCCGCAGCCGCCAGACAGAGGCGCTGCAGGTGGTGCCCGAACTGGAAAACCTGGCAAAACCCGAACCCATCATCGAACAGCTTCCCGCTTACAAAAGCACCGAACTGCCCCCTGAACACTATGGCGTCATCCATTCCAGCGGCGCCCTGGCAGGCAAGTCCGGCGAGCGGGCGAAGCTGCTCAAGACCTTCAGCACCAGCAAGCCTGAACACGCCGAACAACTCAAAAGCGAGGGCCCGCTCAAGGGGCTCTACAAAGCGGGCGAGGACTGGTACGCCAAGATGGCCGACAAATGGTTCAAGGTGACCGTGGAGGGCGACCATGTCGCCATCGTCGATGAGAGGAATCCCGCCCGTACAGGCCCCGCCCTGATGAGGCATGCGTACGGCGAGTGGCAAGTCGACACGCGCCTGCGTCTACGCGGCAGCGGATCCAAAGGTGTCAGGCAACAAGTCATTGCCAATGCCAAGAGCCTCGGCATCCAACTGTTGGCGGAACTGAACCGCTTTGAAGAAAGAAAGCCGGAGGATCAGAAGCTGCTGACCATGAACGCCGAGGAGATGAACAAGGCAGCGGGCTCGACCAAGGAGCTCAAACGCATCATTTACCTAAGTACCTTGAAGACACAGCGGGAAAGCTATGAAGACGCATTGAAAATACTGACCGAGTGGCCCGTCTTCCAGTCAAGGCCCGACGCCCCGCAAGCCAGGCTCGGCTACCTGAATGCGCAGATAAATTTTACCTTCGAGGAAATGGACGCACTGAAGGAACGGTTCACCCCGGCCCTGAGGGAGGCTCTGGACATGGCCACCTCGGGCATCGAGGAAGTGGAGCAGCAACACGTCGACGCCGCCGATGCCATGGTCCGGGTCGGTGACGACATGGTCGAACGCCTGGATTACATGGAAACCCGCTTTTCCAGGCTCAAGAAGCAAGGGCGCGAAGGGTTTGAATTCCTGCGCGAGCATCGTGCAAGGATGCCGGCCTACAAGAGTGACGCTATCCGGCTTGTCCAGTTGGACATGTATCGCCACCTTTGCCTGTCACTGGAAAGCGTCAACATCGTGCCGGAGGGTTGGGCAGACGTTAACCAGGTTGTCGATAACATCACGGTCGCCTTCCAGAGCTTGCACGATGCCATCGAGGAACGCAGCGTGATCCGGCTGGACGAGCAGATCGACACATTTGGCAGCCTGACAGAACAGTTCACCGCCATCGAAGAGCACCTTGAATACCTGGGCAACGAATACAAGGACAGCGTCCGCCCGGCCGAGCTCAGTCGACTGGGCAAACAGATCGACATGATCAAGAAACGCGCCTTGCGTCACCTGGCCTGGGCCCTTGACGAGCGAAGCAACCGACGAAGCACCGGCGGCCCCTATGAGGAGCGCCCCAGGCCTCGGAAAAAATTCATCAGGGCACGCTTCTGGGGCCTCGTCAGCGGCGAACCCCGCCTCTCGAAAACGAAAGAAGAAACCGGCTGGGTCGATGTCAGGAATCCCCTCTCGGACAAGATCATTGCCACGTTCCATCGCAAGGACAACGGCGAGTGGGTACCTCACCTGAATGCCGAGATGCCCCCGGTCGTCCCGGCCTTGGCCACCAGCGTCTCCAAGGGCAAGGCGCTGGTCGACGGCTTGGCGACGTTCAAGGCACAGATCCAGACCTACATGAAAGAGCCAAGCCGATCCCCCACGGGCATCGGGATCATTCTTAACGCCCATGCCGGCCGGATGGAGAAAGTCGCCATTGCCATTACCAAGGCGCTGGACAATGCGTCGAACGAAACGGTTGGAATAGCGGCAGACGTGCAGCGTGCAGCCGAATCCACGCGTTCGGCACTCAAGAAAGCCTCCAAAGCCCTGTATGAAGAAGGATTCGAGACCGTACTGAGCGTCATCAAGCAACGGCCACCGACCATGAGCAGCGTCATGTGGCTTAAAAGCCGAAACCAGATATCCATCACCAAACAGAAAACCCGACAACGACTCAAGGGCCCGCTTTACGGCTATCTCGACCGATATGAGATCAAGGACCTGAAGGAAAACAGAACCCTGTGGTTCGCCGATTTCCGCTATTCGACAGACTGGGTACCGGCACACACGTTCCTTTCAGCACGCTTGAAGACCGCGGAGCAAATCGTCCTGGAAAGTGCGCTCGATTCGACCAGGGAGCTCAATCAGCGCCAGCTGATCGACCGCTATCGCAGCGAAATTGCCGTGGACCAGGCCAAGGACGTGTTCTTTCCAAAACGGCTGTCATAAGGCAAACATCGGGCATCCACGGTGCCCAGACCGTCAGGTTTTCCAGGCCTTCGCCAGCCCCGCCAGCGCGATGCCAATCGCCGCTGGCGGGACGGCCGCGAACCCGAGTACCAACCCGGCACGCACAGGCGTCGTTGTGGTGGGCAACCAATAACCACTCAAGCCATTGATCTCGACACCGGCACCGCTGGCGTGGGCGATCAGTTCGCGCTCCCGCTCAAGGCTGTCCACCGGTACGGTGACATGCAACCCGGCCACGACCGTCGGCATGGCGCCGACGCCCGCAACGTCCTTCGGCCACCCGGCCAGCAGCGCATCACGCCGCGTCAGCGCGGCCCGTCGCATGCGCCTGATGTGCCGCTGAAAATGCCCGGTAGCCATGAATTCGGCCATGACCACTTGGGTACTGACTTCAGAGTGGCGCACATCCACGGCGCGCCGTCGGGCAAACGCACTGACCAGGCCGGGCGGCAACACCAGGTAGCCCAGGCGCAGGGCCGGGAACGCCACTTTGCCGAACGTGCCGACGTAGAGCACACGGCCCTGGCGATCCAGTGCCGCCAACGGCGCCAGCGGCGCGCCGCTGTAGCGGTACTCGCCGTCATAGTCGTCCTCGACAATCCAGCCGTCGTTGCGTTCGGCCCAGGCCAGCAGTTCCAGCCGCCGCGCGAGGCTCATGACCACCCCGGTCGGGTATTGATGGGACGGTGTGACGTAGGCCAGCCGGCAGTGGTTCAACGCACCGAGCGCCGTGCAATCGAGACCATCGCTATCGACTGGCACGCCCCTCACCTCGGCACCGGCGACGGCAAATGCATGGCCGGCCGCACGGTAGCCGGGATTTTCCACCGCAACGATGTCGCCAGGGTCCACCAACAGCTGTGCACAAAGGCTGATGCCCTGCTGTGCACCACTGGTGATCACAATTTGTTCAGCCGTGCAGTGCAGGCCGCGGGAGCTGCGCAAGTAAGCCGCAATCAGACCGCGCAAGCGTGCGTCACCTTGCGCGTCGCCATAACACAGCTGTTGCAGATCCGGCTTGCGCCAGAAAGCCGCATTCAGCTTGGCCCAGACGTCGAAAGGGAACAGATCGAACGCCGGAACGCCGACCCGAAACGCCTTGGGCGGGCCACTGGGCGGCTGGGGTAAATGGTGTTTTTCGACGCGGTTCAACCCGTCACTGTGGATAACTTTACTGGATGGGTCCACAGGTAAATCGAGCCAATCTGTGGATAAAGCTGTGGGTAAGCCTGTTGAAAAGCCTGTGGACACTTTTGTGGATATGTTTTTCAACGGCAGCGTCGTCGAAGACAGTTTTGCCACATAAGTCCCATCACCCACGCGCCCTTCGATGAAACCCTCGGCATAGAGCTGATCGTAGGCCCGTACCACGCTGTTGCGTGAAATCGACAAGGCCGCTGCCAAGTCACGGCTGGCGGGCAAACGCGTGCCACTGGCCAGGCGCCCGTCCAAGACCCGGGCGCGTAAAGCCTGATAAAGCTGGCGACTGAGCCCCTGACGGCGGTCCAGCTCGATTCCGGCGGGGTTGAACGACAGTGGCGGCACGGCGTTGTGCATGACAACCCTCGCAAATGGATCTATTGAATTGGTCATAAGTGGCTCTTACAACAGACCAATAGCCTGCCTAGGATGCACCCATTCGCCAAGGAAAATCGTCATGTACAACCCTAAAGCCTTTGCCGCCGAAGACCTGCCCCAACTGCATGGCATGATGAATGATTGCCGTCTGGCCGTATTGATCACGCACGGTGAAGACGGCTTGCAGGCCAGCCACTTGCCGCTGTTGCTGGACACGCAGCAGGGCCCCAACGGCAGCCTTTACGGGCACATGGCCCGGGCCAATCCACAATGGCGCGACCTGGAAGCCGGCGCCGAAGCCTTGGTGGTCTTCGCGGGGGCCGATGCCTACGTCAGCCCGGGTTTCTACCCCAGCAAGGCCGAACACGGCAAAGTCGTGCCGACTTGGAACTACCTGGCCGTGCATGCCTACGGCACGGCCGAGGTGTTCAGCGACCCCCATCGTTTGCGCAATCTGGTCGGCGCCCTCACCGACCGCCACGAAAGCGGCCGCGCCCAGCCGTGGACAATCGACGACGCGCCAGCCGAGTACGTCGACAGCATGCTCAAGGCCATCGTCGGCTTCGCCCTGCCGATCCAGCGCCTGGAAGGCAAGCGCAAGCTCAGCCAGAACCGCAGCCTGGCGGATGTCGCCGGGGTGCGCAACGGTCTGGCCGCCAGCCTCGACCCACAGGACCAGACGCTCGCGCGGCTGATGCCTGATCCATCGTCCAAGGAGTGAACATGAGCCAGATTGAAATCCGCCTCGTCGGCGCTGACCATCACGCCGCATGGCTGCCGTTGTGGCAGGCGTACCTGCGTTTCTACAACACCGAATTGCCAGACGCGGTCAGCCAAAGCACCTGGCAACGCATACTCGATGACCGCGAGCCAACCCACGCGGCCCTCGCCTGGGGCGGCGACACAGCGGTGGGGCTGGTGCATTTCATTTATCACCGTTCGAACTGGAGCATTGAAAACTCCTGCTACCTGCAAGACCTGCTGGTGACGGAGCAGAGCCGCGGCACCGGTGTCGGTCGCCAGCTCATCGAGTTCGTCTACCGCACGGCCAAGGCCGACGGTTGCTGCAAGGTGCACTGGTTGACCCACGAAACCAACGCGACCGCGATCCAGCTCTACGAGCGCATCGCCGAACGCCCAGGCTTAATCCAATTTCGCAAAGCCCTGTAAGGAGCGCAGCATGTCGACTTCACTCGCCGATTGGAAAGGTGTCCCGGCGCCGTCTACACAACTGATCGAAGGGCGTTTCATCCGCCTGGAAAAACTCGACCCGGCGCGCCATGCCGATGGCCTGTGGCAAGCCCTTGAAGGCCCCGGGGCCGATCCGAAACTCTGGGACTATTTGCCCTACGGCCCGTTCAAGGACCGCGGCGCTTTCGATGCCTGGCTGGAGAATCATGCCGCCAATACCGACCCGTACTTCTTTAGCGTGATCGACCGTATCAGTGGCGACGTGCAAGGCATTCTCAGCCTGATGTCCATCGTGCCGGCCCAGGGCCGCATCGAGATCGGCCACGTGACCTTCGGCGCGCCGATGCAGCGTTCGCCGAAAAGCACCGAGGCGGTGTACTTGTTGGCCAAGGAGTCTTTCGCCCTGGGTTATCGTCGCCTGGAATGGAAGTGCAACAACGGCAACGCCCGCTCCAAATATGCCGCCGAACGGCTGGGGTTCACCTTTGAAGGCGTGTTCCGCCAGCACATGGTGGTCAAGGGGCAGAACCGCGACACCGCGTGGTACTCGATGCTCGACTCGGAATGGCCAGCGATTGGGGCGGGATTCGAGCGGTGGCTGAGTGAGGAGAACCAGCGCGAGGGTGGGCAGGTGCGGGGGTTGGTGGAGTGTCGGTCTTAAATGGTGGGTGACTGATAGTCCGCCATCGCGAGCAAGCTCGCTCCCACAGGGGATTTGCGGTGAACATTGGATCTGTGGACACTGAAGCCCCCCTGTGGAAGCGAGCTTGCTCCCACAAGGGATCTGCGGTGAACACTGGGTCTGTGGACTCTGAAGAACCACTGTGGGAGCGAGCTTGCTCGCGATGGCGGCGGCACAATCAACATCACCGCCCGACCATCACGAGCCCCTCACGTCACTCAGGTTTCGGCTTCACCTCACCAATCTTCTTGAGTGAATCGGCGGTCACACCCCGCCTTGCGTACTGCCAGGCCCACTGCGGAATGGTCAGGTGGCTTTCCACGTACACGGCAAAATCCAGGCGGCTATGGCCCAGGCGATCGGTCGGGAAATCGAAGTTGTACAGATACTGCTGGGCCCGCCGTTGGCCGATGGAAAGCAGGCGCTGGATAATCTGGTTCGCGCGGAATTCTTCCGGTGTGAGGCTGCCTCTCAAAGCCAGGGCAAGATGCAATTCGGAATTCAGCGCCCTGGGTTCGGCCAGTGCCTTTCGGATCGTGGCGTCGCTGAAATGCGGCCCAATCAGGTCGGCCCAGATCTGGCTGGCGTACTCCTGGCGAAGCTTTTGCAGAGAGCCCCAGAGATTCGGGGTGTCGAATAACAGGGCAACCCTGGCGTTGGACGGAGGCTGTCCCGCAAAGCTGAACAGTTTTGCGACCGCGGGGATGTCGTTGTCCATGATGTTCCCCCACGCGCCACCCAGGAACACCAGGAAATCCGCCAACGCTTCTTGATGCACGACGATGTTCTCCAGGTTCCGGTCGTCAAACAGCTGCATCCAATCGACGTCGATGTTTCTCGTGCGCTGCAATTCGGTGGACCGGGTACTGGCATACTCCGCGAGAAGCTGGAATCGCCTGTCGGACAAGCCCGGGTTACGTATCCACCTGGCCACTTCACTGACACGCAACAGGCCTCCCAGGTTATGGGAGATGATCGGCGACCTGAGGAGCAGGTTCGCCCGCCTCAGCAAGTTCGGGAAACGCCCGAGGGCGGTCTTGAGCAGGTCCACGGTCTTGTCCGCCGTGTCGAAGTAGATGAAATGCTCGAACAACTCCGCAGTGTCATCCACATACCTGCCGGCATCACTGACCAATAGATCCTTGGCATCATCCAGATCGTCGCTGGTGACCAGATAGGCGCCATCGAGCAGCGCTTCAATCTGATCCTCGTCAAGACGGCCGTGCAGCGCATCGTCATATAGGACATAAGCCGAACTGTTACGCGGGTGATGACTGATCAACTGCCGTGCGCTGACGCCATACTCCAGCAGGATATGGGCCACGTCGTTGGACATCAGGAGGTACTGGTTATCGAGCAGTCGCTGGACAAGCTCAGGCTCCGCAGGCTCCACCAGGAGGTCCTCGAACAGTTGCTGCATGGCTTGTCGCTCCTGCCCGGAATAAGGCGCGTTGACGCTGGGCGCCAGTCTGGCCGGGGGTCGCTGCGACAGTATGCGCCCGACTTGCTGGAGGATTTCTGGCGGCAATCTAGAGGCCGGATTGGCAGTGATCGCCGTACGCACCGAACTGTTCGCATGCAACTCCAGGTAACGCAAGGCCGGCTGGAACAGGTGATACGGGTTGGGTGCGCCATAGACGATCCGGGTGAGATCGAGCATCGCCGCCGAGCCCAACAGGTTGTCCAGCGAAGACGCATTCTCGAAGAGCGCCTGTTGTATCCCGGTGGGTGGCGACGCCACGTATTGTTCGATCTGCGGATGCTGGTCGATGTAGTCGGCCACTGCATTTCGCAAGCCTTGCATGGAGGAGGTTTCCTGGGCCTGTCCTTCATTCAGCCCGCGGGTAACGGCATTGAAGAAACAATCGCCGTCGGCAGGGATCTCCACGACTTCCCCATTCAGTTCCAGACTGTAATGGTCCTGGGTCAGGCGCGTCAGGACGATATCCGTATCTGCTCTGTTCGGGTGGCTTTCCATCGGATAGATGGTTTCTTCCTGTCCGACAGTAAAACGCACCGACCAGACATGTTCAGGTACCTGTCGATTGATGATCAGCAGACTGCGGTTTTGCGGCCAATTGGCCAGGCGCGTCATGATCGACGGAATCAGGTCCATCAGCTGATTGTTCCAAGTGCCTGGCGTACGAATCTGCGCGGAAAGCGCGGAAGACGAGATGGCCGCTTTCTTGGGTTTCGAAGGGCCTGGCTGGGGGTTCAAATCCCCCGGCCGTTTTCCACCGCCCCGGCCAAATCCTACGGCACGCCATTCGCCATCGGGCATTCGCGCCACGGTACTTCTCATCACCCCACTGGAGCGTAGGCTCAAGCCCGTTATCGGGTCGACCAGAATGGCATCGCTCGCGTTCAGTTTCGTCGCGTCGTGCACCCGGAATACCGTGCCATCGGGTTGGCGTACGTACACGGGGCGGGCCATCACGCGCCCCGTCGCCACGTCGCTGATCGTCCCACGATAGAAGCCCCGGGCGTCGGCGGTCAGGCCTTGTATCACCGAGGTATCCGCCACGGCATAACGGCCATAGATCGCGCTATCCAACGGCAGTCCGGTCAGTGCCTCGTCCGGGCTCTGGCGCGCCGTCACCGCGCGGAAAAACGACTGGCTTCGCGTGGGCACCGCCACGCCCGCGGACAGGCGCCATCCACCGTGGTTCGCCACGGCGTGCACCAGCGCCAGAGTTTTCAAGTTCAGCGGAATAGCCCCGGTCCTGAATATCAGCAAACCGGTCTTGATGGCGCTCTTGAGCATCTGGATACCGGGCGCCAGGAACATACCGGCCAGTTCCAGGACAATCTCGATCACCACCTGTCCGAACCGGCCATAGGTTTGATGGCGAACATCCCGGTTGCTGTTGGAACGGTGATCG
Organism: Pseudomonas sp. G2-4; assembly: GCF_030064125.1. Taxonomy (NCBI): domain Bacteria; kingdom Pseudomonadati; phylum Pseudomonadota; class Gammaproteobacteria; order Pseudomonadales; family Pseudomonadaceae; genus Pseudomonas; species Pseudomonas sp. G2-4. Next base: position 6,485,675 of record NZ_CP125957.1, read on the forward strand.
GCATGGGCGCTGTGAAAGTGCACGTGCGCCCGATGCAGCTCCTCAAACAGGTCGCCGGTGATCAACGCGCCGCGAATCAACGGACGACCACCCTGCTGCCCCAGTGTCCGTTTGATCTCTGCCGGGTTGCTGGTGGATATGCGCGCACGAAAATAGGCCTGCCAATCCTCACGGGGCAACAGCTGCGCAATGCCATCGCTCAGATCGGCAAACTCATGGAAGTCCTCCCCCTCCGGCGCATCCGGGAAATAAACACCAACGATGCCCTTGATATCCGGCCCGGCCTGATCGGAAAAAATCAGCGCGCCATCGATGCTGATCGCATTGGCCTGCCTGGCGTGCTGCCCGCCCGCCGCCATGCTGCCGCCCAGCAGAAGACCGTAGACGTGCACCGTGCGCCCCATGACCGGTGCACGATGTCCGGCTGATGGCGAGCGCAGGACAGCGTCGAGCCAGAGCGCGAGTGTCTTTGTCGGTTTCGGTGGACTGAAAGCCTTATCCATCAGGATGGTCTTGAATACTTCGTCGCCCTTGAGCGACGCCTCGTAGCCTTTGAATTTCAAATTGGCCAGATACGCGGTCTGCCAGGTCTTTTTATAGTCCGGTTTATTCATCGCCTCCTTGAGCATGACTTGATAGCTGCCACCGGCATCGATGCTCGTCACCATTCGGGCCAGTTCACGCCCCGTCAACGTGATGAAATAGCCGTTGGCCGGATTCCGGATGCGTTGACCGTCCTCATCGACCAGGTAGGCGCTCAGCACTTCGCGCATGCCGTTCGGGTATTGAGCCGGGCGCAGGTTGTCGAGTAACAGTTGGGTCAGGCTGATGCTGCGGGACTGCCTTGGATTGGCGCGTTTGCCATAGAAAAACGTGACTTGGGTCTGGTCCGGATCGGGATCGATGCCGGGGTGCACGGTTTTTTGCAGGTACGCTTTGACCTTCTGGCGGGTGAACTGCAACAAGGTCTGGATATCGCTGCTGCCTAATTGATAGGCCGCCTCCAAGACCTGCGCTTCCAGGCTGCGATAGTTCGACTTCTCCGAACGCGTGGCGGTTTTATAGAAATCGCCGCGACTGTTTTCAACCAGGATTTCCTGACGGACCGCCAGTGGCCCGGCCAGCGACAACAGGGGGAGGTCCAGCGAATCTTCAGCGCTCAGGGCAAAGGCCGTCAAAGCGACCGTCTCGTTTTCCGGAGCATTCAAATACCTTTCCAGGGCGACGCTTTGGACCTGCAGCAGATCATCTGCCGCCACTTCAAACACAGGCCCGGACAATTCAGAGGAGATATCCCGGATCGCACGCTTCTGCCCTTCGTAGACGGGGCTCACTTTATTGATCAGGTCTTGGACAGAATTGAATCGCTGTATTCCGCCTTCCAGGGAGTACAGGAACAAGAAGGGTTGATCGGTCCGTTTGATCACCATCGCCGCCGGCCATTTCTGCGGCGCCGCGCTGCCCATATCGAGCATGACGGCATAGACATGGGGAATGGGGGCCCGCAGCAAGCGGTTTCTGTCGGCCATGGAAGGATGGGTGGTCATGAGGTCCAACAGGCGATCTTCCTCAGCCTGCCGGTTTCGCTCAGTTTGGCTCAGTTGGAGGGTTGGATCGCGATCGACTTTGTACAGGTCGAAAAGATGCAAAAACCGTCGGGACAGCAGATGAGCGAGCGTCGCCCGCACGGTGGACGGGGTGGGCGTGTCGAGGACGTCCGGGGCGTTTTTCTGATTGCGAAAGTGGATGAGGTCATCGCGGAACTGGCGCTTCAATTCTTCATTAACGGTGGGCTGGGCGATATAGAACACGGCCTCCATGGTCGCTGCCGTTTTCGTATCCAGCGGGCCGGCAAAAATGCTATCGACCTCTTCCACCGAGTCTGGACGACTGAAGAACCCCACGCTGCCGACCGAGTAAGTGGGCGGGGTATCCGTCACCAGGCAGTCCAACATCACATCGGAAAAACGCTGCGACGAGGTCAATGAACGGCCGCCCGCCGAGTCAACGGTAAAGTGGTTCACATGCCAGTGATCCGGGTCGATGTCCTGAGGCAGTGATCCACGGAATTTTTTCCCTGGAATCTTCGCCTTGATCCGGCTGGCCAGCAGGCTCTTGAGCACCGAGTCGAACGTTGGAAGAGCGGCAAACAAGCGCGCCAGTTTCACCTGATTGGTGTCCAGCAGCGCCAATAGCCTGACCTGTTCTTTTTCCCGGGTACCGAGCAGATTGCCCTGGGCATCCACCTCAGTCATGACGGGCTGGCCGGTGCCCTGATAGCCGGGCGCAATGCCGGCGCGCAGTTGCTGCAGAACGTCTGGCGCAAGGGCCTTGCCGTTGACCCGCAGTGCCGAGAAGTCCAGGGACATGTGACTTCTGTGGGGGTAAATCCAGCCCTCGCGCGGGGAATGGCCAGAGGAAGACCCGCGGCTTTGATGGGCGATCAAAAAGCCTTGGGTCACGGCGTCACGCAAAGGCACCGATGTGCTCTGGGTGGCGGCGGCCGAGTCGATGGTCTCGACTTCTTGATACGTGACATTGACCTGCGCATCGCCAGTCAGGCCCCATTGACCTAGCCATTGATCGGCGAACATATGCGGTTGAAAGCGAGCGCCGTTGGCTAGCAGGCTGATGGGTTTCAGGCGCGTGGCAGGAAGAGGCGACGACGCGCCAGGTTCGTGTTCGGAGAAGACAGACATTGAGGGTGTCCCGGTTGTGATGAGGGCTGGGACCCTATCGCGCCGTTCGACCGTGGATGACATACATATGTATAGGGAGGGCTGGCGGGCTCGGAGAAAAGCGTAAGGCGGGATGTCCTCCGAATCGTGCACTCAGGAGGCACCTCTGGAGTGCTGCTTGCAGAATTTCATCCGTGGCGAGGGAGCTTGCTCCCGCTCGGTTGCGCAGCGACCGCAAAAATCTTGGGGCTGCTGCGCAGCCCAGCGGGAGCAAGCTCCCTCGCCACAGGGGTCCCACGGTCCGAAAAGATTCCAGCCGATCAGGCCAGCTGTTGCGCCAACACCGCAATATGCTCCGGCCCGATCCCGCAGCAGCCGCCCAAATGGCTGGCCCCGCGCTTCTGCCAGTCAGCCGCCCACTGCAGGTACCCCGGTGGATCGAGGTCTTCGCGCAGCGGATCCAGCCCGTCGTTGGCCGTCGCTTCCTTCGGTTGCGGCGGGAAGGCGTTGGCGTAGGCACCGATATGGATCTTCACCCCCAGGCGCTCGAAGGTGTCTCGCGCCGCATCAATGGCCGCACCGATCACTTCCGGCTGGCTGCAGTTGAACAGCAGCGTCTCGACACCCAGCTCGGCCGCGACCGCCGCAGCGTCTGCCACCGGTTCGCCGGAACGCAGGCGCGGCACTTCGTCCGTGTCTTCATCTTTCAGGGTGAACGACAGCCAGAACGGCTTGCCGTCCTGCGGCAGCCCGGCGTGAATCGCCCGCGCTTCGACGGTAGAGCTTTGAGTCTCGGCCAGCCACAAGTCGACATGGGGCGCCAGGCCGGTCACCAGGGGCGTCAACAGTTCACGGGCGCGGGAAGCGTCGAACAGATCGGGACGATAGGAACCGAACAGCGGTGGCAGCGACCCGGCCACCCGCACCGCTTTGCCTGACGCCTGCACCGCTCGCTGCGCCAGCTCGCCAGCGAGGGCGGCCAGCGCTTGGCCTTCTGCGGCAAAACGCGCTTCACCAATGTGGAACGGCACTACCGCGTAGCTGTTACTGGTGATCACGTTGGCACCGCTGGCAATGTAGGCCGCGTGCACCGCCTCTACTGCCTGGGGCGCTTCGCTCAAGGCTAGAGCCGACCACTCGGGTTGGCGAAACGGCGCGCCACGGCGTTGCAGTTCACGGCCCATGCCGCCATCGAGAATGACTGTCGTTGCTGCGCCCATATGCGATTCACTCATAAGCTTATGAAAAAATACTCACTACCGGAGTTATTCTTATAACTATTTAATACGCAGCAACCGATTAACTACAACTTATTTTTCCACCAGGGACCTCACGTGAAACGACAACCATTGCTGGCCCTGGGCCTCACTCTACTGGCCGCCTCGTCGCAAGCGTTCGCCGGCGCCACGCTGGATCGCATCGAGCAGAAAAAAGAACTGGTCGGCGTGTTGATGGAAAGCTACCCACCCTTCTCGTTCCTCAACGATCAGAACCAGCTCGACGGTTTTGACGTCGACGTGGCCAAGGCCGTGGCGCAGAAACTGGGCGTGAAGCTGCGTCTGGAAACCCCTTCCTGGGACGTGATTGCGGCCGGGCACTGGAGCGGGCGCTATGACATCTGCATCTGCTCCATGACGCCGAGCAAGGCCCGCGCCGAAGTCTTCGATTTCCCGGTGCAGTATTACGCCTCGCCGGCCGTCATCGTGGTCAACGCCAAGGATGACAGTATCCACGGTGCCAAGGACTTGAGCGGCAAGAAAGTCGGCCTCACCAGCGCCTCCAGCTACGAGAGTTACCTGAACAAGAACCTAGTGATCGAGGGCGCCGAAGACACCCGGCTGAGTTACCCCTTCGAGAACGTGCAGATTGCCCCATACGACACCGACAACGTGGCGTTCCAGGACCTCGGCCTGGGCGCCGGGGTGCGTTTGGATGCGGTACTGACCAATCTGGTGACCGCACAGCCGCGCCTGACCGAAGACAAGCGCTTCAAACTGGCGGGCGAGCCGCTCTACTCCGAGCCGAACTCGGTGGCCATCGAAAAGGGCGACGCCCAGTGGGACAGCAAGGTGCGTGAAGTCTTCGCCCAGTTGAAACAGGACGGCACCTTGAGCAAACTCTCGCAGAAATGGATCGGCGCCGACATCACCCAATGACTTCTTTTCCACCCCCTCAGTCACCGCCACCGGTGGCTGAGTCTCGCCTGCAAAAAATCTTCGGTTTTCGCACCCGGCTATACCTGACCTGGGCCGCGATGCTGGTGCTGTTCGCGAGCTTCTTCCTGAGCTTCGACCTGAAGTTTTCCATCATCCTGGACAAACTGCCGAACCTGCTGGGCGTGCACCTGGCCCCCAACGGCTTCCTGCAAGGGGCGGCGCTGACGCTGTTCCTGTGCCTGTGCTCGATCGTCGCGTCGTCATTGCTGGGCTTCATTACCGCCCTGGCGCGGCTGTCCAGCAGCGCGGTGGCGTTCGGCATTGCCAGTTTCTACGCGTCATTCTTTCGCGGCACGCCGCTGCTGATCCAGATCCTGCTGATCTATCTGGGCCTGCCCCAACTGGGCATGGTCCCGGGCGCCATCGCCGCCGGGATCATCGCGCTGTCGCTGAACTACGGCGCCTACCTGAGCGAAATCTTCCGCGCCGGCATCCTCGGCGTCCCCCACGGCCAACGCGAAGCCTCCCTCGCCCTGGGCTTGAGCGAAACCGTGATCTTCTGGCGCGTCACCCTGCCCCAGGCCATGCGCACCATCATCCCGCCGACCACCAACCAGTTCATCTCCATGCTCAAGGACTCCTCCCTGATCTCGGTGATGGGCGTCTGGGAAGTGATGTTCCTGGCGCAATCCTACGGACGCTCCAGCTACCGCTACATCGAAATGCTCACCACGGCGGCGATCATCTACTGGTTGATGTCCATTGCGCTGGAGCTGATCCAGGCGCGGATGGAGCGGCATTATGGGAAGGCGTATCTGAATAACCGCTGAGCCGTTGCCAGAGTTGCCGGTATGACTCACCCACATGGGTGACAAATCAGTTCATGCACATAGGTAACAGTTTTTACTGGCAAGTTCGCTCCCAATGGATTACGGGAGCCCATACGACACAAAAACATGTGGGAGCGAGCTTGCTCGCGATGACGCCGGCACAACCAACATCACCGCAAACTGACCCTCCGCTTTCGCGAGCAAGCTCGCTCCCACAGGAGGAGCGCGTTCACCTCAAGCCAGAGTGGTGAAAGCCTACCATCACGAACCCAATTTGTATCGAGCGGTGGATACCCGACAACCTTGCGTCAGGACGGGACAAGGCAAAAAAAAAGGGGAGCACATGCCCCCCCGAGGTTAAAACGTTGTATCGAGGCTGTTAGCTCAGCCTTCGATCTCGACCAGGATCTCGCCCGGGTTGACCCGATCACCCTTGGCTACATGAATAGCGGTGACCTTGCCGGCGATGGCCGCCTGCACTTCGGTTTCCATCTTCATGGCTTCGGTGATCAGCACCGCTTGGCCGGCCTTCACCACGTCGCCCTCCTTGACCAGTACATCGACGATGTTGCCTGGCATGGTGGTGCTGACATGGCCCGGCGCAGTGGCTTGCTTACGCTTGCTGCTGCCGCCGCCGACAAATTCATTGAGCGGTTCGAACACGACCTCTTCGGGCATGCCGTCGATGGACAGGTAGAAGTGACGCTTGCCTTCGGCCTTGACGCCCACACCGGTGATGTCAACGCGGTAGGTTTCGCCGTGAACATCGATGACGAACTCGGTCGGCACGCCTTCGCCGCCCGCCGAGCTCACACTGCCGGCCTCAGGGATCGGCAACAGCACTTCTGGCGTCAGGGTGCCGGCTTCGCGCTCTTCGAGGAACTTGCGCCCGATGTCCGGGAACATGGCGTAGGTCAGTACGTCTTCTTCAGACTTGGCCAGCGCGCCGATTTCGCCACGCAGCTTGGTCATTTCCGGCTTGAGCAGGTCGGCCGGACGCACGTCGATCACGTCTTCGCTACCGATGGCCTGACGGCGCAGCTTCTCATTGACCAAACCCGGCGCCTTGCCGTAGCCGCCCTGCAAGTAGAGCTTCACTTCGTTGGTGATGGTCTTGTAACGCTCGCCGGCCAACACGTTGAAAAACGCCTGGGTGCCGACGATCTGCGAGGTCGGGGTCACCAACGGCGGGAAGCCGAGGTCTTCGCGCACTCGCGGAATTTCCGCCAGCACTTCGTTCATCCGGTTCAGCGCGCCCTGCTCTTTCAACTGGTTGGCCAGGTTGGAAATCATCCCGCCCGGTACCTGGTTGACCTGGACCCGGGTGTCCACCGCGGTGAATTCGCTTTCGAACTGGTGGTACTTTTTGCGCACGGCATAGAAATACAGGCCGATTTCCTGGAGCAATTCCAGATTCAGGCCAGTGTCGAACTCGCTGCCCTTGAGGGCCGCGACCATCGATTCGGTGCCCGGATGGCTGGTGCCCCAGGCGAAGCTGGAGATCGCGGTGTCGATGTGATCAGCGCCGTTTTCGATCGCCTTGAGCTGGCACATCGCAGCCAGGCCGGCGGTGTCGTGGGAGTGGATAAAGACTGGCAACGACTGCTCGCTCTTCAGCGCCTTGACCAGCTCGCCAGTGGCATACGGGGTCAGCAGACCGGCCATGTCCTTGATCGCCACCGAATCGCAGCCCATGGCTTCCATTTGTTTGGCCTGGGCCACGAACGCATCGATGGTGTGCACCGGGCTCGTGGTGTAGGCGATGGTGCCCTGGGCGTGCTTGCCGGCAGCCTTCACCGCTTCGATGGCGACTTTCAGGTTACGCACGTCGTTCATCGCATCGAAAATACGGAACACATCAATGCCGTTGACCGCGGCTTTTGCCACGAACGCTTTGACCACGTCATCGCTGTAGTGGCGATAGCCCAACAGGTTCTGGCCGCGCAGCAGCATTTGCAGACGGGTGTTGGGCAGCGCCGCGCGCAGTTGGCGCAGGCGCTCCCACGGGTCTTCCTTCAGGAAGCGTACGCAGGCATCGAATGTCGCGCCGCCCCAGACTTCCAGGGACCAATAGCCGACTTTATCGAGCTTGTCGCAGATCGGCAGCATGTCTTCGGTGCGCATGCGGGTGGCAAGCAGCGATTGGTGGGCGTCGCGCAGGATTGTGTCGGTTACGTGGATCTTCTTGGACATTGTCATGGTTCCTTACAGGCCTGCGTGGGCGGCAATGGCGGCGGCGATGGCCAGGGCCAGCTCTTCGGGTTTGCGCTTGATCGAGTAATTGGTCAGCTCAGGATGGCTTTCCACGAAGCTGGTATTGAACTGGCCGCTACGGAATTCCGGGTTGCGCAGGATTTCCTGGTAATACGCGGCGGTGGTCTTGACCCCTTGCAAGCGCATGTCATCCAGGGCCCGCAGACCGCGGTCCATCGCCTCTTCCCAGGTCAATGCCCAGACCACCAGTTTCAGGCACATCGAATCGTAGAATGGTGGAATGGTGTAGCCGGTATAGATCGCTGTGTCGGTGCGCACGCCAGGGCCGCCGGGGGCGTAGTAGCGGGTGATCTTGCCGAAGCTGGGCAGGAAGTTGTTTTTCGGGTCCTCGGCGTTGATCCGGAACTGCAGGGCAAAGCCACGGTGCAGGATGTCTTCCTGCTTGACCGACAGCGGCAGCCCGGAGGCGATGCGGATCTGTTCGCGAACAATGTCGATACCGGTGATTTCTTCGGTGATGGTGTGTTCCACCTGCACCCGGGTGTTCATCTCCATGAAGTACACCTCGCCCTCGGCGAGCAAGAACTCCACGGTGCCGGCATTCTCGTAGCCCACGGCCTTGGCGGCGCGCACCGACAGGTCACCGATGTAAGCGCGCTGCTCAGGCGTCAATTGCGGGCTCGGGGCGATCTCGATCAGCTTCTGGTTGCGACGCTGGATCGAGCAGTCGCGCTCGAACAGGTGCACCACGTTGCCGAAACTGTCACCGAGGATCTGCGCTTCGATGTGCTTGGGATTGACGATGCATTTTTCCAGGAACACTTCCGCCGAACCGAACGCCTTGGTGGCTTCGGAAATGACCCGCGGGAAGGCCTGTTCGAGTTCTTCACGGCTGTTGCAGCGACGGATACCACGACCACCGCCACCGGACGTAGCCTTGAGCATCACCGGGTAACCGATCCGGTCCCCCTCGGTCAGGGCTTCTTCGATGCCCGCCACATTGCCTTCGGTGCCCGGCGTGACCGGCACACCGGCCTTGATCATGCTGCGGCGCGCTTCGGTCTTGTCGCCCATGCGGCGAATGACTTCCGCCGACGGGCCAATGAATTTGATGCCGCGTTCGGCGCAGATATCTGCCAGTTCAGCGTTTTCCGAAAGAAAACCGTAACCGGGGTGCAACGCATCGCAACCGGTTTCCACGGCCAGGTTCACCAACTTGCGCGGGTTGAGGTAGCCGGCCAGCGGATCGGCACCGATGCTATGGGCCTCGTCCGCGCGCTTGACGTGCAACGCATGGCGGTCCGCGTCGGAGTAGACCGCGACCGAGCGAATGCCCATCTCGGCGCAGGCGCGCACGATTCGGACGGCAATCTCACCACGGTTGGCGATCAGGATCTTTGTTATCAATTGGAGGTTCCCTTGAGCCGGTGATACCACGGCCTGGGATCCAGGCCGACGCGTGACCAGATGTAACAATCGGTCGCAGCTCCACACTAGTCCTGGCTGTTGATTAACAAAAATGAATAATTATTGGGTCATGCATAAGTAAAGACTTATAGTTGAGCTATCCGTCTCGGCCCTGAGGACTTAGAAAATGCGTAAGTCATTGATGCGTATGACATTGCGTCAACTGCAGATTTTCAACGAGGTGTGCGACCTGAGGTCCTACAGCCGTGCTGCCGACGAAATGTCTCTCACACAACCGGCCGTTAGCCTACAGATTCGATCCCTTGAAGAGCTGATCGGCCAGCCGTTGTTTGAGTATGTAGGCAAAAAACTCTACATGACCGAGGCCGCCGAAGCGCTGCAACGCGCCAGCCGGGACATCTTCGGGCGCCTGGAAAACCTCGATATGCAGCTCTCGGACATGCAGGGCTCGCTGCAAGGCCAACTGAAGCTGGCGGTGGAATCCAGCGCCAAGTACTTCGTCCCGCACCTGTTCGCCGCGTTCAAGCGCCAGCACCCGGAGGTCAATCTCAACCTTACGGTGGTCAATCGCGGGCAAGTCATTCGACGACTCTCCGACAACCGTGACGACCTGGTGATCATGTCCATGGTACCTCAGGACATGGGGCTGGAGTTCCTACCGTTTCTCAACAACCCCATCGTTGCCGTGGCGCCCCCGGATCATCCGCTGTGCCACATGGGTCCGCTGCGCTTGCAGGATCTGGAGCCGTATACGCTGCTGCTGCGCGAGCCAGGCTCAGGCACGCGACTGGCTTGCGAGGAGTACTTCAAGGAGAAACGGGTGCACTTCACCCAGACACTGGAAGTGGCGTCAGCGGAGGCCCAGCGCGAATGCGTGGTGGCCGGGCTGGGCGTGGCGCTGTTGACGCGCCACGCCGTGAGCCGGGAGCTTTCGTCCGGCGCACTCATCGAGTTGCCGATTGAGGAACTGCCGCTGTACCGCAGTTGGTGCCTGGTTCAGGCCAGGGCGAAGCGACTGTCGCCCGTGGCCCACGCCTTCCTGGCGTTCGTTCGCGGCGAGCGTACTCAGATCACTGGCCTGGTTGAACGTTTCGACGGGAAGCCGCCGGTGCCTGCCAGTAATTGATCTCTACCGCATCAGGAAATTCGCTGATTTCTGCCAGGAGCTGGCGCTGCTCACAGCGGTCTTCGATCGCACGACGGAACGCCATGCGGCGCTGATCTTCCTGCTGACGACGGGTCTTGACGGCGCTGCGTTCTTCGTAGGACTGGGTCATGTCGAGTCTCCCAAGGCATATACGGGAGCTTTACGATGAAGGCGCGGGATGACGGTTTGGCGGCGCGAGGGTTACAGAACGATGAATTCGGCTCGGATGACACCCTGTGGCGAGGGAGTTTGCTCCCGCTGGGTTGCGCAGCGACCCCCAACGGCTATCCAGATACACCGCATTGGCAGGTTTGCGACTGCTGCGCAGCCGAGCGGGAGCAAGCTCCCTCGCCACAGAAGCTCCAGACCGGGCTCAGTCATCCAGCGCTTTCACCGACTTGGGTGACAGCCGCAAGCTGCGCAGGCTGCGCTTCACGCTCTTGAGATGGTTGACCAGGCTCGGGCCGCGCGCCATGGCGACGCCCATCGCCAATACGTCGATCACCACCAGGTGGGCAATGCGCGAGGTCAGCGGCGTGTAGATTTCGGTGTCTTCATGCACGTCAATCGCCAGGTTCACCGTCGAAAGCTCGGCCAATGGCGTCTGGCTTGGGCACAAGGTAATCAGCGAGGCACCGCTTTCGCGCACCAGGTTCGCAGTGATCAACAGGTCTTTGGAACGCCCCGACTGGGAAATACAGATCGCTACGTCAGTGGGTTTCAACGTGACTGCCGACATCGCCTGCATGTGCGGGTCAGAATAGGCGGCTGCGGTGAGCAGCAAACGGAAAAACTTGTGTTGGGCATCGGCCGCCACGGCGCCCGACGCACCAAAACCATAGAATTCGACACGCTGGGCCTGGGACATGGCCGTGACGGCTTTCTGCAACGCCACCGGGTCGAGTTTCTCGCGAACCTCCATCAGGGTGTGCAGGGTCGTGTCGAAGATTTTCAGGCTGTAGTCGGCGACCGAATCGTCTTCATGGATCGCAAACTGGCCGAAGCTCGCCCCGGCGGCCAGGCTTTGCGCCAGCTTGAGTTTCAAGTCCTGGAACCCCGAGCAACCGATGGCCCGGCAGAAACGCACGATGGTCGGTTCGCTGATGCCAACGCTGTGGGCAAGATCGGCCATGGAGCTGTGCATCACGGCCGCAGGATCAAGCAGTACGTGATCGGCGACTTTCAGCTCCGACTTGCGCAGCAGGTGGCGTGACTGGGCGATGTGTTGCAACAGGTTCAAGGGGCTGGACTCTTGTTATGGGCAGGTGCCGGGATGTAGCAAGCTTGTAGTTATACTACAAGAATTGGCTTTTTGCCTGCCCCAATACGTAACCGGATTGGCTTGCCACCCCTTGTTTTCGCGGAGGGCGAGCCATGTAGCCATTCCGGACGGCTGTGACGCGAGAGAAAAATTTATTCTTTCCCCAACCAAAGGCACTTTCGAGCTTCTTGCCTTCTGAAAGCGGTTGACTGCTTAGAGAGTTGACCGCTTATAAACACCCTTACCAATACCGCCCTATATGATTTTCATATCCGCTCAGTTCATGCCGCTTATCACTAGCCACGCACACATGCTCTTTCAAATTCTCACAACTTACCTCTTTCTCATGATTCATCACTTACCTATATTAGCGACGCAGGACGCAATTTAATCTTAACTACAGGAGTTACATAACATGGCGATTAACACCAAAGACTGGACCGCACAAATTGACCGTATGCCCGGGGCAGCTTCGTTCCGTGTCTATGGAACGGTAGAGGTATCGAACAGTGGCATCATCCCAAAGTTGGTGCTGAGTGAAACACAAGATAAATCGTTCGACCTCCGTTTGGAGTTGCAACTCGAACAAAGTGATGAAGTTGCACTACAAGTTATCACGCACAAACATGTCGAGTATAAAGTCCTTGGCGACTCGAGCGTCACCGGGGTCAGCATCTTCTTCAATGATGAACTCGTTCATCATATTGATGACGTCATGATCACGCACTAATACATGATGATCTTCCCATCGGAGCGGCACCGTGCGTGCCACTCCGGCGGGAAGTTTCATTCAAGGCGCTGCTCTCGCAGCAGTTGAGCCAGGCCCTCGGCCTCGACCGGTCGGCTGATGAGGTAGCCCTGGACCTCATCGCATCGTTCAGCCTTCAGGAACTCAAGCTGCTCCTGCCGCTCCACCCCTTCAGCCACTACCTTGAGCGATAACCCATGAGCCATGGCAATAATCGCCCGGGTAATTGCTGCATCCTCGCCCCCCTCCTCCAACCCGCGAATGAACGCCTGGTCGATCTTCACGTAATCCACCGGGATACGCTTGAGGTAACTCAGGGACGAGTAACCGGTGCCGAAATCGTCGATCGCCAACTTGACCCCAAGGTCACGCAGTTGCTGGAACGTGGCGATGATGTGTTCAACGCTGTCGAGCAACTGGCTCTCGGTCAGCTCCAACTCCAAGTATTGAGGCGCCAGCCCGGTTTCCTCCAGCACTTGTCGCACGAGGCTGACCAGCTTGCCTTGGCGCAGTTGATGCACCGACAGGTTGACCGACACCCGGATCGGCGCGAGCCCCTGGCGCTGCCATTCGCACGCCTGCCAACAGGCCTGGCGCAACACGAACTCGCCAATCGGCCCGATCAGCCCGGTCTCTTCCGCCAGGCCAATGAAATCCACCGGCGGGACCTGGCCCATGACCGGATGATCCCAGCGCACCAACGCCTCAGCGGCGTTCAAGCGCCCGGTCGCCAGGCACAACTTGGGTTGGTAGAAGACCTTCAATTGATGCTCTTCAAGGGCCTTGCGCAGCTGATTCTCCAACTGCAGGCGCTCCAGCGTGCTGGCCTGGAGGCTGTCGGTGTAGAACTGGAAATTGTTACCGCCCAGGTGCTTGGCGTGTTGCATGGCCATGTTCGCCTGGCTGATCAGCGTGGCAATCTCGCGCGCGTTGTCGGGCAACATGCTGATGCCGATGGAGGCACTGACCACCAACTCATGGCCTTCGATGGTCAGCGGCACGCGCAGCTTGGCGGACAATCGGGTCGCGACTCGCGCCAGGCTGGATAGATTGCCATAGGCATCGAACAGCACGGCGAACTCGTCGCCGGACAATCGGGCGATGGTGTCAGCTTCGGGCAGCGCATTGATCAGGCGCCGCGCCATTTTCTGCAACAGCTGGTCGGCAATGTCGTGGCCAAGGCTGTCGTTGAGCAATTTGAAGCGATCCAGGTTGATATGCAGCAACGCCAGGCTACGCCGTCCGCCCTGACGCACCCGCTGGTGCGCCTCGTTCAGGCGCTCACGGAACAGCGAGCGATTCGCCAACCCGGTCAGCTCGTCGTAATGGGTGAGGTAGCGCATCCGTTCTTCGGATTCGCGCCGCGCCGACAGATCGGCAAAGAAGCCGACTATGTGGCTGACATTTCCCCGACTATCGCGCACCACGTTCAGTTGCAACCACTGCGGATACAGTTCGCCATTGGCCCGCGCTTCCACCAGTTCACCCTGCCAGGTGCCATGCTGCTTGAGGGCTTGGCGAATGACCGGGTAGTGCCGGCGGGCATCGCGACTACAGGGCAGGTCGACCACGTTGTGCCCCAGCATGTCCTCGATATTGAAGCCGGTGACCCGCGTGAACGCCTGATTCGCGGCGAGCAGCACGAAGCCTGGGTCGAAAATCACGATGCCCTCACTGGCAGCCTCGAACACCGTGGCCGCCAGCTGTTGCTGTTGCTTGAGCTCTTTACTAGCGCTGATGTTTCTACGGGTGCCGACCATGCGCAGCACCCGCCCGTTCGCGCTGCGCTCCACGGCCCGACCACGGTCTTCGATCCAGACCCAGTGACCATCGCCGTGGCGCACGCGGTATTCGATCTGGTAATCCTCGCTGCGGCCTTTGAGATGCTCAACGAGGGCTCGCTTGAGGGCCGGCAGGTCTTGAGGATGCAGGCGCGGGGTGAGATGGCTGAGCATTGCCGTGACGTATTCGGGCTCCAGGCCAAACAGTTCCTTGAGCTGTGTGTGGTGGACTTCGTCAGTCTGCAGGTTCCAGTCCCACAACCCCAGCTCACTGGCCTTGAGGGCCAGGGCCAGGCGCGCCTCACTCTTGCCCAGGGCCTGGCTGGCCACCTCCAGTTCGAGGCTGCGCTGCGCGACCCGCGCCTCCAGGCCAACCTGGGCCACCCGCAGCTTGTCTTCGGCACAGCGACGTTGTTCAACCTCCCGGGCCAACGCATCGTTGAGCTGTGCGCTGCGAGTTTGCGCCTGCTGCAAATGCTCGATCAGCGCCTGGTTCTGGAACCGTCGCAACAGGCCATTTTGTATCAACCGGTTGACCTGCCAAGCCACCACACTCAGCGAGACCAGCACAACCAGCCCGAGCCAACCCCACCCGCGCTGCTGCTCATCACCGCCCCAGAAGAGATAGCCGATGGCCGGTAACAGGCACGGCAAGGTAAAGGACAGAAATGCCGGAAGGCTCACGGCATAAGCAACGCTGGCCGACAAGGTGGCCGCGCCAATCAGGCCGAAGACCCAGGCCTGTTGCTGGAAGCTGTCGGCCGGCACCAGGGCGATGCCAGCCCCGGCCAGCGTAAGGCCGGTCATCGCCGAGCCCAGCAAAAACATGCGCAACCAGACGGGGTGGGCCTGACGGCTTGGCATCGCCGAATCGAAGGCGGCCACCTGAATCACCCGCAACGCGACCAATGACAGCAACCAGACCAGCCAGACGCTGACCAGAAAGTAACGTGCCGGCCCCCATAACAGAGCGGCGCAGACCAAACCGTTGACCAGCATGAACAGCGTGGGCAGCAATGAACCTTGGTAAAGCAGACGCGTGCGCTCGACCGCCATTTCCATGGCGTACTGCTTGCGAATGACCCGCGGCTCCACACAGGGGCCCGCCAGATCGGAATTGAAGGTCATAGGCACTGTTTTTGTTCTTATTCAGTGAAACATGGAGAACCTGAAACGTGCACCGAGCATACACAAGCCAAACGCCATCCCACACTGCTCCAGCTCATAAAAGTGTCGAAAAAGTCGCGATTTTATTGGGCGAAGCGCCCTTCAAGCGAGCCCCACCAGTGCCTGTAGCCCATGACCAACCGGTCATCATCGACCGGTCTTTTATCGGCTGAGGCAAAGCTCGGTTTGCCCGGGGTGACGCCGCACCCTAGAATGCCCCGATGCGCGATGATCTCTCCCTTCTGCTGAACTCTCTCAACGATGCCCAACGCCAGGCCGTAGCCGCCTCCGTGGGCCGTCAGTTGGTCCTGGCCGGTGCCGGCTCCGGTAAAACCCGAGTGCTGGTGCACCGTATCGCCTGGTTGATCCAGGTCGAAAACGCCTCGCCCCATTCGATCTTGTCGGTGACCTTCACCAACAAGGCCGCTGCCGAGATGCGTCATCGCATCGAGCAGTTGATGGGGATCAACCCAGCCGGCATGTGGGTCGGTACGTTCCACGGCCTGGCGCATCGCCTGCTGCGGGCGCACTGGCAGGAAGCCGGCCTGAGCCAGACCTTCCAGATCCTGGACAGCGATGACCAGCAACGGCTGGTCAAGCGAGTGATCCGCGAGCTGGGCCTGGACGAGCAGCGCTGGCCGGCCCGTCAGGCCCAATGGTTCATCAACGGCCAGAAAGACGAAGGCCTGCGCCCCCAACACATCCAGGCCAGCGGCGACCTGTTCCTGGCCACCATGCGCAGCATCTACGAAGCCTACGAAGCGGCGTGCCAACGTGCCGGGGTCATCGACTTTTCCGAGCTGCTGCTACGGGCCCTGGACCTGTGGCGCGATCACCCAGGCCTGCTGGCTCACTATCAAAAGCGCTTCCGGCATGTCTTGGTGGACGAGTTCCAGGACACCAACGCCGTGCAATACGCCTGGTTGCGCCTGCTGGCCAAGGGCGGCGACAGCCTGATGGTAGTGGGTGATGACGACCAGTCGATCTACGGCTGGCGCGGCGCCAAGATCGAGAATATTCACCAGTATTCGGCGGACTTTCCTGACGCCGAAGTCATCCGCCTGGAACAGAACTACCGCTCTACCGCCGGCATCCTCAAGGCCGCCAACGCCTTGATCGCCAACAATACCGGGCGCCTGGGCAAGGAATTGTGGACCGATGGCGGCGAAGGCGAAGCCATCAACCTCTACGCCGCCTTCAATGAGCACGATGAAGCCCGCTACGTGGTGGAAACCATCGAGAGTGCACTGAAAACCGGCCTGGCCCGCAGCGACATCGCCATCCTGTACCGCTCCAACGCCCAGTCGCGGGTACTGGAAGAAGCCTTGTTGCGCGAACGGATCCCGTACCGCATCTATGGCGGCCAGCGCTTTTTCGAGCGCGCCGAAATCAAGAATGCCATGGCTTATCTACGCTTGCTCGAAGGGCGCGGCAACGATGCCGCCCTGGAGCGGGTAATCAACGTACCGACGCGGGGCATCGGCGAGAAGACCGTCGAAGCGATTCGCGATCATGCACGCCACAGCCATGTGTCGATGTGGGAAGCCATGCGTCAGCTGGTTGCCAATAAAGGCGTGACCGGACGCGCCGCGGGTGCCCTGAAGGCCTTTATGGACCTGATTGAAGACCTGGCCGCCAAGTGCGGGGAAATGCCGCTGCACTTGATGACCCAGACGGTCATCGAGCAATCCGGCCTGATCGCCTATCACGAAGCGGAAAAAGGCGAGAAAGGCCAGGCACGGGTAGAAAACCTTGAGGAACTGGTCAGCGCCGCACGCAACTTCGAGAACACCGAAGAAGACGCTGACCTGACGCCGTTGTCGGCGTTCCTCGGTCACGCCTCCTTGGAAGCCGGCGACACCCAGGCCGACGAGCATGAAGACAGCATCCAGCTGATGACCCTGCACAGCGCCAAGGGCCTGGAATTCCCCTACGTGTTCCTCGTAGGCATGGAAGAAGGCCTGTTTCCCCACAAGATGAGCCTGGAAGAACCGGGACGCCTGGAAGAGGAACGCCGTCTGGCTTATGTCGGCATCACCCGCGCCATGCAGAATCTGGTGCTGACTTACGCCGAAACCCGACGCTTGTATGGAAGCGAGACCTACAACAAGGTGTCACGCTTCGTACGCGAAGTGCCGAAGGGCCTGATTCAGGAAGTACGGCTGTCCAACAGCGTCAGCCGTCCGTTCGGTGGCGGCCAGCAGCAAAGCACCAGCAGCCTGTTCGGCGGCAGCGATATCCCGGAAACCGGCTTCAGCCTCGGCCAGACCGTACGGCATTCGGTGTTCGGCGACGGCGTGATCCTCAACTTCGAAGGCGCCGGCGCCCAGGCCCGGGTGCAGGTGAACTTCAGCGAAGGTAGCAAATGGCTGATGCTGGGTTATGCCAAGCTCGAGGCGATCTAGAGATTTGTGTAGGCCCCTGTGGGAGCGAGCTTGCTTGCGATAGCAGTCGCTCAGTCAATATTGATGCTGACTGACACACTGCTATCGCAAGCAAGCTCGCTCCCACAGTTGTTCTGGGGACGCCAAAACATTTCCGATAGAACTTGTTCCCCTTTCCTACAGCCAAAAGCGAACAAGTCCTCTTGCGCGACTGAAGCTGAACCTCACCTGTCATGCAAAAGCCGGAAACACTCTGCCGCTAGCCAGCAACACTTCAGCTGTGCAACATGGCCCGCGTGCTATCCACAAATGGGAATGCCTTTATATGAAACGTTTTCTTAGCGTCGCCATGGCGTTGTGCATCGGCCTGACGATGGCCATCGACGCCAATGCCGCCAAGCGCTTTGGCGGTGGTAAAAGCTCGGGGGCAGCCCCGACTCACCAGACCAGCCAGATGGCGCCGTCCTCTGCCGCCGGTTCTACCGCTGCCACCGCAGGCGCAGC
The DNA here is from genome assembly GCF_030064125.1 of Pseudomonas sp. G2-4. NCBI lineage: Bacteria > Pseudomonadati > Pseudomonadota > Gammaproteobacteria > Pseudomonadales > Pseudomonadaceae > Pseudomonas > Pseudomonas sp. G2-4. The sequence continues at coordinate 6,503,973 of NZ_CP125957.1, forward strand.
CGGTGCCGCGGGCGCGGCCACCAAGGCCAGCGGTGCTTCGCGCTGGCTCGGCCCCCTGGCCGGTATCGCCGCCGGTGGCCTGCTCGCCTCCATGTTCATGGGCGACGGCTTCCAGGGCATGCAGATCTTCGACATCCTGATCATGGCGGTCATCGCCTTCCTGGTCTTCCGCTTCATTGCCGCCCGTCGCCGCAAGCAGCAAGAGCAGCTCGCTCCGGCTGGCCATGCGCCGATGCAGCGTGAAGTGTTCGACCAGCAGCCTGCCGGCGGTTCCATCTTCGGTGGTTCAGCAGCGCCTGCAGCCGCTCGTCCGGTCATCAACGCACCTGCCTGGTTCAACGAGCAACGCTTCATCGAAGCCGCGCGCAGCCACTTCATGTCCTTGCAGCAGCATTGGGACGCGAACGAAATGGACAAGATCACCGAGTTCGTGACCCCGCAACTGCTGGAGTTCCTCAAGCGCGAACGCGCCGAACTGGGTGATGGCTTCCAGTCCACCTACATCGACAATCTGCAGGTGCAATTGGACGGTGTCGATGATCGCGCCGACAAGACCATCGCCACCCTTACCTTCAGCGGTTTGTCGAAGGATTCTCGCTTCGACAAGGGCGAAGCGTTCAGCGAAAGCTGGAACATGGAACGTGCCCAGGGCGATGACCAACCTTGGCTGGTGGCCGGTATCCGCCAGAACGGTTGAACCTTTTCGCGTTTCGCATGTTGAAATAAAAGAACCCCGGCCCAGGCCGGGGTTTTCTATTTCGCGGTTGCATCTATGGCGAGCTACTGTATAAACCGCTCCATATAAACCGCGCCATCGAGAAAGAGGATCCCGGACGTGGAAGAAATCATCGAACAATTGCGTGAAGCCAACGAGCCCGTACCGGTCCCGCTGGAGTTGCCCGACGAAGACTTGCTGGTAGAAATCGAAGAGCAGTTGTTCATCGATATCCCGTTTGTCTTCCGGGAGTTTTTGCTGACCGTCAGCGATGTCGTCTACGGCAGCCTGGAACCCGTAACCGTCACCGATCCACAATCCCACACCTATCTGCCGGATGTGGCCGCCAATGCCTGGGATGCCGGCGTCGACCGTGGTCTGATCCCGATTTGCCAGGACGGCGACGATTATTATTGCGTCGAAGAAGACGGCACCGTGGTGCTGTGGCAGGCCGAAGAAGAACTGATCGCCGAAGAGACCTGGGAATCGGTCTGGCATTGGGCACGGGACGTCTGGCTGGAAAGCTGATCCGCCGGTTGCCCGCCACCGGTCAATGCCCTGACGAGTCCTTGTGATTGTCCAGGGTTTCGAGCAAGGCCACCTGCATCCGCGTATGCAGGCGGACGAACCAGCGCCAGAGCAGTGCCGCCACGGCAGTCGCCACCACGGCGATCAATACCAGCAACTTGTTGGTCGGCAGGATGCTGGCCGACAAGGCGGCCAATAGCAGGAATATCACCAGCAGCGAAAGCAGCGGGATCACCTCGGCAATCACCCGACGCACCCGCTGGGTGTGGCGGCCAGCCATCTCCGGCTTCACGCCCATCTCCGCCAGCAACATCGACAGCGCCTTGAGCTTGCGGTACGCGGCAATCAGAAACGGTAGCGACAGCAGCAACGCCCCGCCCCAGATCATTGCTTTCTGCCAGCTCGGATCACTGATCCATACTTGCAGATAGGCCGACATCCGCTCGGCGAAATAGCCACCCGAGACAAAAATCGCGATGACCAGGGCCAGGTTGATCCCGACTTGCAACAAAATCCGCCTGATGATCGAAGCCACCACCGCCCCCTCACCTTGAGGCTGGATGCTGCGCAGCCACTCGCCATACATCCCCAGCACCCGCGTCAACCGCTGCGGCATGACCGTCGCCAACTTGACGGACAACGGATCGGCGGCCCGGATCAGATAAGGCGTCATCAGTGTGGTCAACACCGAGACGGCGACCGCTACCGGATAGAGGAAGTCGCTGGTCACCTGCAAGGTCATCCCCAGCGAAGCGATAATGAAGGAAAACTCGCCGATCTGTGAAAGACCCATCCCAACCCGCAGTGAGGTGCGTCCGTCGTTGCCAGCGATAAAAGCACCGAGACCGCAAGACAGCATCTTGCCGAGCACCACGGCGCCAGTGATCACGGCAATCGGCCAGGCGTATTGCAGCAAGATGGCCGGATCGAGCATCAGCCCGATGGCGACAAAGAAAATCGCGCTGAACAAATCACGCACCGGCTCCACCAGTCGCTCGATTTTCAGCAGTTGCCGGGACTCGGCCATGATCGCACCGATCAAGAACGCCCCAAGCACCATGCTGTACTCCAGCTTCACCACCAGCAGGCAGAAGCCGAAACACAGGCCTAGCACGGTAATCAGCAGCATTTCATTGCTGTCGAACTTCGCCACGTAGGCCAGCACCCTCGGCACCAGCAGAATGCCGATGACCAACGCGACGATCATGAACAGCGACAACTTGCCGACGGTGGAAAACACCTCGCCAGAACTCACCGTGCCGCTGACGGCAATGCTCGACAGCAAGGCGATGATGCCGATGCCCAGGATGTCCTCGACGATCAACACCCCGAAAATCAGCTGCGCGAAGCGCTCGTTCTTCATCTTCAGATCGTTGAGGGCCTTGACGATGATGGTGGTCGAGGAAATGGCCAGGATGGCGCCGAGGAACAGCGAGTCCATGGTGCTCCAGTCGAACCAGCGACCAATTTCGTAGCCGATCCAGATCATCAGCACGATTTCGAGGAAGGCTGCGATAAACGCTGTGGCCCCGACCTGGAACAACTTGCGCAGGCTGAATTCCAAGCCCAGGCAGAACATGAGGAAGATTACCCCGAGTTCGGCCAATGTCTTGATCGTGTCTTCATCGTGGATGAAGCCGAACGGAGGCGTATGCGGGCCGATGATGAAGCCGGCCACGATGTAGCCCAGTACCACCGGTTGTTTGAAGCGATGAAAGAGTACGGTCACCAGCCCCGCAGCCATCATGATGATCGCCAAGTCTTGAATGAAGCTGATGGCATGCATGTCGGGGCTCCCTGTTCAAAATGACTCATCCCAGAGCCAGATAAGTCCGTTTCCTTTGTAGGAATTGCCCTCGCAACGGGCTTTTGAAGGGTAACACCGCGACTTCCGACAAGAAGACGGTGCAATATATGGAAACAGATCCATCGACGCGTGACGGCAGCCACAGGCGCAGCGTCCCGATAGTGGTGGTTTTGAAAACCTGGTGGCCTGTTTGGCCGCTCACCAGCACCCGCAGAGGTGCACTCCCCCCGAATTGCTGCCTTGAACCGTGAGTACGTTATGGAACCCGGAAACGCCCAGCTGTCGATGACGGTGTTGATGACCCCCGATATGGCCAACTTCTCTGGCAATGTCCATGGCGGCACCCTGCTCAAATACCTCGACGAAGTTGCCTACGCCTGCGCCAGCCGCTACGCCGGACGCTACGTGGTGACCCTCTCGGTTGACCAGGTGATCTTCCGTGAGCCGATTCATGTCGGCGAGCTGGTGACTTTCCTGGCGTCGGTGAACTACACCGGCAACACGTCGATGGAGGTGGGCATCAAAGTCGTGACCGAGAACATTCGCGAACGCTCGGTACGCCACACCAACAGCTGTTTCTTCACCATGGTTGCGGTGGACGACCAGCGCAAGCCGGCCACTGTCCCACCGTTGCAGCCGCAGAACGGCGAAGCAAAGCGCCGTTATGAACAAGCCCAACAACGGAGGCAGATCCGCCAGGAGCTGGAAAAGCGGTATCAAGAGATCAAGGCGGACGGGCCTTAACAGACCGACGAAAGTCAAAAATTGTGGGAGCGAGCTTGCTCGCGATAGTGGTGTGACAGGCAACAGTGATGTTGGATGTGACGCCCTCATCGCGAGCAAGCTCGCTCCCACATGGATCTACATCATCTCCACGGTGTCGATCAAAGGCTGATCGGCACCGCTTCGAAACGCACTCGCGGATGGGCAATCCGATCCTGGGCGCGGACCAGTTGCAGCTCGTAGCTGGCGCAGGCCTGGGTTTCCAACAGCACCTCATGCACCGCTGCGGCCGCGAATTCGAACGCTGCCACCAGGCTGTCCCCCAACAGTATCCGAGCCAGGAAAAGCCCAGACGTCAGGTCACCCACGCCCACCGGCTGGCGAGGGAAAGCCAGCAGCGGACGGCGTAGATGCCAGCTGCCGTCGGAGGTCACCAAGAGCATTTCGAAGCTGTCTTCAGGTTTGCCGGGGTAGACCAGATGTTTGACCAGCACCGCCTTCGGTCCGCGAGCCAATAGCGCGCAGGCCATGGCCAGGCAGTCCAGCAGCGACTGCGCCTTGCGCCCGGAGAAACTGTCCAACTCCAGTTGGTTCGGACACAGGAGATCCGCTACGGCAGCGGCTTCTTCCAACAGAAACTCACTGACTTCAGGCGCAACGATGCAACCTTTCTCTGGATGCCCCATGACCGGGTCACACAGGTACAGCGCCTTGGGATTGACCACCTTGATCCGCGCCACGCCCGTCAGGATCGCTCGCCCCTGAGCGGCGCTGCCCAGGTAACCGGATAGGACCGCGTCGCAGTTCCCCAGCTCACCGATCGCCGCGATACCCTCTACCAACGCCGGTATCTGATGCGGCGCAAGCACCTCCCCGGTCCATTGGCCGTACTGGGTGTGATTGGAGAACTGCACGGTGTTGAGCGGCCATACGTTCACCCCAACCCGCTGCATCGGAAACACGGCAGCGCTGTTGCCAGCGTGACCGAATACCACGTGAGACTGGATCGCAAGCAGATGAGGTGTACGTTTCATGCGGGAAGTTTCCGTAAAACGATTGGAATTCGAGCCGCGCAGTATGCGACTAAACGCAGCCTGTACGACAGACCGGCGACACAGTTAAGCTGACCGCAACTTGTTGGAGCACTTCGTTCATGCTGACCCTTGGAAATATTTTCGTGCTAATGCTGCTGGCTACCGGCGGGGCCTGGCTGTGGCATAACCATGGCTTGCGCGAACGGGCCTTGGCGAGGGTCATGCAGCATTGTGCCAACCTCAAGATCGAGCTGCTGGACGGCAACGTGGCGCTGAAAAAGATCGGTTTCGTGAAAGATGCAAACGGGCGACGACGGCTGGCGCGTATCTATAATTTCGAGTTTACCGTCACGGGCGAAACCCGCCATTCGGGCACCATTACCCAGTTCGGTGCCCACAGCGCAAACATCGAGCTGGCGCCCTACCCGATGCCATTCGAAGAATCACCGCCCACGCCGATTGAACCGGTCCCGACCAGGCCCAGGGCTGAGGTCATCGAGTTGAGCCAGTGGCGTCAGGAACACAACAAGTGGAAGCCTTGAAGCAGGACTGATTCAGGGGCACCGACATTTCGCCAGACCGGCTTGCAGGGCATCAACGTCTTGCGGCTCATCGAAAATCAGTTCGATCCGTGAATCCTGACGCCACTCGCTGGCTCTCCAACCCAGTGCGGTGCCGTCCAACGCATTGGCTGATACCCAGCCGTCGGCGCTGTGGATAACCAGCTTCGCGCGTTTCCAGGCCCGGCCTTGCAGCCATTGAGTCAGCGCCTCGGTGTCGAATCGCTGGCTCGGGTGCCAGCGCCAGCCGATACTCCAGCTGTCTTCCAGCTGCTGATACAGGCAGATCGGCGACTTGGGATCGGTCCAGATGGCTGGCATCTGGCCCACGTCCTGAGGCAAGACCAGGTTATCCACAACCCCGCTCCCTCGAGCCTGCAACCCCGGCAACCGATCAATCGGCAGCACCGCCTGTTGTGTCCAGTACAACGCACGCTGCGGCAGTTGCGCAGTGACGTGGGCGCGATCGGTTTCGGTGAGGTTTTCAGCTTTGTTCAATACCAACAGTCCGGCGTAGTCCAAGGCTTGTCGTTGGGCCTCGGGCAACGGCTTGCCCGCCGCCATCGCCTGGGCATCCAGCACCAGCACGCAAGGCTGGACCGCCAGCACGCCGAGCCAGGGTGCCTCGTTCAGTTGGCGCATCAATTGCGCCGGATGGCCCAGCCCCGACGGCTCGATGAACAGCCGGTGCGGCCGAGCCTTGCGCAACAAACGACCGAGACCGATCTGAAAGGGCGCACCGTTGACGCAACACAAACAGCCCCCGGCCACTTCGCCCAGTGCGATACCATCGGCGGCCTGGGTCAGCAACGCGGCATCCAGGCCGATCTGACCAAACTCGTTGATCAACACCGCCCAGCGCTCGTTGGCCGGACGCTGGGCCAGCAGTTGCTTGATCAAGCTGGTCTTGCCCGCTCCCAAGGGGCCGGCGATGACATGGGTGGGGATGTTCTGCAACATAATCGACGGCTTTCGATGGAGGTGAAAATGCGGATGATCGGCTGGTTGTTACTGGCACTGACTTCCAACCAAGCACTGGCCCAGGCTTGTGTGGTGCACAGTCAGGCGGAACGGCTCGATGTAAAAGTCTGCCAGCAGAACCGCAACATTCCGCAGAAGTTGTTCGCCGACGGCTTCTGCCAGCCAAGCCTCGCCGGGCAAAAAGTCGAGGTGCAGTACGTCGATCAGTGCCCTGGCGGCGCGTTTGGTGTCTGCAGCAACGCCCAAGTCGCCAATATGCCCTACCGCCAGGATATTCACTATTACGGCGTGGCCACCGATGCGGCTTATCTCCAGCCGTTTTGTGAAGGGCAAAGCCAGGGTACCTGGCTCAAGCCTTAGGCCAGCCAGTCCAGCGTGAGGATCAATCGACGGTCCCCCTGGGCCAGTTCCGGGGAACGATGGATCAGGCCGAGCCCTTCATTGCCGCGCCATTTCTCGCCTTTGAGCAAAGCCACATCACCGCTGCAAAGTTGCTGGATCACCCGCGGATCGCTGGGCTCGGCTTCGGGCTGCGCCAGACATCGACGGTCCATGGCCCCTTCCTCCAACCATTGGCTGCCGACACCGGCGTAAGTGGTGATCAGCCGCACCGGCACGTGGTCGACGTGAAAGCGCGGGCACATGGCTTTGTCCAGTGTTCGCAGACGCAGGCCGATACGCCGGGCCCCTAGCAGGCACGCAAACGCGCTGACCAGCCAGGCGACGTCGGCGATAAAGCCTTCGTAGCCTTGCAGGTCGCTGAAGCCCTTGGCGAGACCGTTCAACGCCGGTGGCGTGTCCTCTTCCGGCAATTCGAGAACCAGCGACTCAGCCAGAGGCTCATCCAGCGAAAGCACCAACGCCGAAAAATCGTGGATGTGGGCCGGAAGCTCACGCTGCCAGACCGCCAGATTGGTACCGTCGTCGAGGATCTGCGTCAGAATCCGTGGCGTATCGCCCTGGACCTGCCGCACCTGCGCAACCCTTTTCAGAGTGGGCGCCAGCATCAGGCCGCGACCTCGTCATGCCACGGACCGAATGGGTCCGGCAACAAGCGCCAGCTCTCCGCACCCAGGGCCATTTCCGCGTCGGTGAGCAGACAAGCATCCAACTCCGCGCTGAGCCGGACGAAGTCGAGGTTTTGTCCGATGAATACCAATTCCTGACGGCAATCGCCCGTCGTGGGAAGCCAGTTTTTCAGGATGGCCGCGGTACTTTCTTCGTCTTGTGGCCATTGGTTTTTTGGCACGAAACGCCACCAGCGCCCGGCAAACCCATGCCGCATCAGGCCGCCGGCTTGGGACCAACTGCCCGCTTCCTCAGGTTTGCTGGCCAACCAGAAGAACCCCTTGGAGCGTAGGAGTTTGCCATTGGTCCATGGACGGTCGATCAAGCTGAAAAAACGCTGGGGGTGAAAGGGTCGGCGCGCCAGATAGGCCGTCGAGGCGATGCCATACTCTTCGCTTTCGGGCACATGTTCGCCGCGTAACTCTTGTAGCCAGCCGGGAGCTTGAGCCGCGCGTTCAAAGTCAAAAAGGCCGGTGTCGAGAATGCTCCCCAGAGGGACCTGGCCCATAACCATGGGAATGATCCGGGCCTGGGCGTTGAGACGTTGCAGAATGGCGACCAACTCCTCCCGCTCGTGACGGCTGATCAGGTCAATTTTGCTGATCAAAATCACATCGGCGAACTCGATCTGTTCGATCAGAAGGTCAGTAATCGAGCGCTCGTCTTCCTCGCCCAAGGTTTCGCCCCGTGAGGCCAGACTTTCGGCGGCCTGGAAATCCAGCAGGAAATTCACCCCATCAACCACCGTCACCATGGTGTCGAGCCGTGCGACATCGGCCAGGCTACGGCCCTCTTCATCACGAAACGTGAAGGTTTCCGCCACCGGCAAGGGTTCAGAAATACCCGTCGATTCGATCAGCAGATAATCGAAGCGCCCTTCCCTGGCAAGCTGGCCGACTTCTTCCAGCAAGTCCTCCCGCAGCGTGCAGCAGATGCAGCCATTGCTCATTTCCACCAATTTCTCTTCGGCGCGGTTCAGCGTCACATCTCGCTGGACTTCGCTGCCATCGATGTTGATCTCGCTCATATCGTTGACGATCACGGCGACCCGTAGATTGTCGCGGTTACGCAACACGTAGTTGAGCAGCGTGCTTTTACCGGCACCGAGGAATCCGGAAAGCACGGTGACAGGAAGGCGATTGGGCATCAGGTATATCCTCATCGGGGGCGGCCATAGCTGACGCGGTTCACGCGTACTGCGGCTCGTTTTCAGGCTTTGACTGGGGTTCAAGGTCTGCGTGCTTTTTATGTTATAGTATAACAACACAATTCAACCAGCCCTGCAGCTTTCATTGGTCTAAGAACAATCAATGCGCAGTCATTTGAAATTCGCTTTAGCGAGCCCCTTATTGCTATGGGTGTTAAGTGCGTCGGCGCAAAACCCGCTCTTGGCGAACTGCACCCGCAGCGCGAACTTGCTGGCTTGTGTGGATGGGCAAGGCAATGCCTACAGCGTCGCGACGACCGGGAGCACGATTTACTTGCGAGGTTTTGAAGCGACCAGTCACCGCTACTGGGCACAAACCAACAGTCGTTACGGTCAACTCACGTTCTTTACAGGCTTGGCGTCCGACGGTGAGAGTTGGGTTGGCTACAGTCGGCGTGTTGGCTGGACGACGATCAATCGATTTTCCAGCTCGGGCGGTAGCACCGGAAAATTCGTGTGCGGTCGTATGAATGGTTGCCAGGATTCGTCACGCTGATGTTTCACGTGGAACGTGAGAGGAAACAGATGAAAGTTCGTTCATGAAAAAGGTTTCTTCGAATCAACCGTTATACTATAACATTAAATTCGAACCTACGATGGACCTTGACCATGAATGCGTTAACGCTGCCAGACGTTGCTGCGCAGGTTTCACGCCAAGCTCTGCCGCTCGATTGGGTCGGTATGTGTGGCATTGCAACACCCGTGTTAATCGACGGTCAGCGTCTGAGCGCGATCGCCGACGCAGGTGTCAGCCTCGACGATGGAGACGCTCGAGGCATTCACATGTCCCGTCTGTACCTGGCGTTGGAAATGCTGGAAGAGACGCCCCTTTCCCCGATGCTCTTGCGCCGCCTATTGCAGCAGTTTCTTGATAGCCACGAAGGCTTATCCCAGACCGCGTCCCTAAGCATTCATACTGATTTGCTGCTCAAGCGCTCGGCGTTGATCAGCCCTTTGGCTGGTTGGAAGCGTTATCCGGTGAGCATTGAAGCGCAGCTGAAAAACGCTGTGTTCCACGTGGAACTGAAAATCCAGATCCCCTATTCCTCCACCTGCCCTTGCTCGGCAGCACTGGCCCGGCAGTTAATCCAGCAGCAATTCGTGGAGGACTTCGCCAACAAAAAGCTTGAGCACGCCGAAGTCCTCGCGTGGTTGGGTTCCGCAAACGGCATTGTTGCTACCCCTCATAGCCAGCGCAGTACCGCTAACCTGAGTCTACGGCTGAAGACCAACGTCGACGAATTGCCACTGCTGTCTCTGATCAATGAAGCTGAAGCAGCCCTCGGCACCGCTGTGCAAACCGCAGTCAAACGCGCCGATGAACAGGCCTTCGCTCTCGCCAACGGTCAAAACCTGATGTTCTGCGAGGATGCCGCTCGGCGATTAAGCACAGCCTTGCGACGATCATCCAGCATCGTCGCCCTCGATGTTCGCGTCGTCCACGCCGAAAGCCTGCATGCCCATGACGCCGTGGCTCAAAGCCGCTGGCAGCGGGAGGCATCATGATCCGTTGCCAAACCTTGCGCTGGGGCGCACCCGGACAACCCCTCACGCCGTCGCTGAACATGGAGCGGCCGGCGGGAAGCCTGACCGCCATCATTGGCGCCAACGGGTCGGGCAAAAGCAGTTTGCTGAAAGTGCTCGCAGGGCTGCAAAAACCGCTGTCCGGCAAAGTCACGCTGAGTGTTCCACGGCGTGGCGGTGTCTCGTTCCTGCCACAGCAGCAACAATTGGACCGACAATTCCCCATCAGTTTGCAAGAGTTGGTGGCCGCTGGTTCCTGGGGCAATCGCCACACGCCGGCCATGCGAAGACAGTTGCTTCAGACCGTCCTGGAAAACTGGGCTCTAACAGGCCTGGAACATCGCCCTTTGATGGCCCTGTCGGGCGGTGAGTTACAACGCGCCCTGCTCGCTCGCCTGAGTCTGGCTGAAGCACCGCTGCTGTTGCTCGACGAACCCCACGCGGCCCTCGACGAACAAGGCCAGACGCTCCTGTGGCAACACATCCATGGCTGGCACGCTGCGGGCAGAACCTTGGTGGTGGTTTGTCATGACTTGGCGGCAGTACGCGAGCACATGCCTGACACATTGCTGATCAGCCATACCGGCTGTGTACTCGACCGCAGTGTCGACCTGATCGCCCAGCAACCTTACACGCAGGTGGCCTGATGCTCCTCGCGGCGACCCATTTCTGGCAACCCTTTCAGGAGTTCGTCTTCATGCGCCGGGCCTTGTTTGGCGGCCTGGTGTTGGCATGCAGTACGGCCCCGTTGGGGGTCTTTTTGATTCTGCGCCGCATGAGCCTGATCGGCGACGCCGTGGCTCACGGCATTTTACCCGGCGCGGCCTTGGGGTTCTGGTTCGCCGGGTTGAGCTTGCCAGCCCTGACGCTGGGCGGCCTCGGCGCGGGTCTGAGTATGGCTGGGCTGGCCGCGTGGATCACCCGTCGTACCGGTCTGCGGGAAGACGCCAGCCTCGCGGCGATCTATCCCATTTCCTTGGCAGCAGGCGTGTTGATTCTCGGCATGGCCGGCAAGCGCCTGGATCTGCTTCACCTATTGTTCGGCTCGGCACTGGCAGTAGATGGCCCGACACTCACCGGCATGCTCTGGGTTTCCGGGGCCAGCCTGGTAGCGATGGCGTTGATTTATCGGCCCTTGCTGCTCGACACGCTGGATCCGCTATTCCTGCAAACCGTCAGCCGCCTGGGTCCCTTGGCCCATGGTGTGTTCCTGACCCTGGTGGTGTTGAACCTGGTGATCGGCTTCCAAGCCATCGGTGCGCTGATGGTGGTCGGATTGATGATGCTGCCGGCCGCCGCCTCGCGGTTCTGGAGCCGTCGGCTGCCGATCCTGATGATGGTCGCGGCGCTGCTCGGTTGCCTGTCGGTGTGGTTTGGCCTGTTGTTGTCTTTCTATCTATCGCTGCCCAGCGGGCCCGCCATCGTACTGGTGGCGGGCGCGTTGTATCTGCTGTCCGTGGTATTCGGTCCGGTGCACGGTTTGTTGCGCCGCCCGCCTTTGCTCACATCCCAATGAGGTGTTTCCCGATGCGCGTCCTGCTCGTGCTGTTCAGTCTGATGCTGTCCATGTCTGTATCTGCCGCCGAAAAACTTCAGGTGGTGACCAGCTTCAGCATCCTCGCCGACATGACCCAACAGGTCGGCGGCGAGCATATCCAAATCACCAACATGGTCGGCCCGGACGCCGATGCGCACACCTACGAACCCACGCCGGACGACGCCAAGGCGCTGCTCAAGGCAAAACTGATCATCAAGAATGGGCTGGGCTTCGAGCCGTGGCTGGATCGCCTGGTCACCAGCACCGAAACCAGCACACCGGTGATCAGCGCAAGTCGTGGGGTGATCCCACGCTCCCTGGATGAAGATGGCGAAACCATCCCCGACCCGCATGCCTGGCATAACCTGGCGAATGCCGAGTTGTATGTCAGCAACATCACCAAGGCGCTGGAAGCCGCAGACCCGGCTAACAAGGCCGATTACGAACGCAACAGCCAGGCTTACCTGAAGAAAATCTACGCCTTGCTCGCCGAAGCCAAGGCCAAGCTAGGTGCTCTGCCACCCGGCAATCGCAAGATCGTGACGTCCCATGATGCCTTCGGTTATCTCGGTCAGGCCTATGGCATCGAGTTCATGGCGCCTCAGGGTTTGTCCACCGAACGTGAACCCTCGGCGGCAGAAGTTGCGGCGCTGATTACCCAGATCCGTCGGGCGAAAGTCAAAGCGGTGTTTATGGAAAATATCAAGGATGCGCGCCTGCTCAAGCAGATTGCCGACGAAAGCGGCGCGCACATTGGCGGCACGCTGTACTCCGATGCGCTCGCGGCCAGTGGGCCGGCGAGCACCTTCACGGGGTTGTTCGAATACAACCTCAATACGTTGTATGAGGCTTTGAGTCGGCCTTGATCAGGCTTGGCGGTAGGCCTTATAGGGCTGCTGCGCAGCCCAGCGGGAGCAAGCTCCCTCGCCACGGGGTCCTCAGCGTCTGAAAGGAGGGTCAGGCCCTCGGCTTGACCGTCCCGCAATCCTGCCCCAGCCACACCGCGCGGGTGTCGAGGCTGCCGTTCTGTTGGATGCCGGTCGCGTTAAAGGTGCCGTTGACCTTGGTGGTGAACTCACGATCGCTCTGGAACGTCGCAATACCATTACCCTGGGCTTTCGGGCAGCTGAAGCGAAACTTCCACTGATTGCCGGTCCGCTCAGTGATTTGTTGCTTGCAACCCGATTGCGGATCTTGCAACGGAATGTCATTGGTTTGCACCTGCGCCGGAGTCAGACACACACGAATGCCTTTGCCGCCCATGGTGATGCCCTGCTTCTCCAGCATCGCCCGTTGCTCCGGGGTCATCTGGTTTTGCACTTGGCCCAGGAGAAGCTGCAGGTCCGGCAGGTTCTGGTTATCGACTTTCATGTTGCTGGTGGTCAGTTCCCACAAACCCGGTTGAAGCATCTGCGCCTGAGCCGCCATCGGAACCGACAAGCCAACCGCCAAGGCCAAACCCAGCAGACGAACATTCATTGCGTAAACTCCAGAGGACAAGTGCCCGTTAGACGCCGCCCACAGGCTTCGGTTCAGGCCCGGGATGAGTGAATTAAATAGCGACATCCGCCCTGGAACATGGTCTGTTAAGCATTGAAGTTTCAGGAGTTAGGCTGCCCCATGGATTTTTTTGGCCCGCATGTTTTCGGTTACCTGATCGCGCTACTCCACACCCTGGGTTCGATCGCCGCTGTCCACGCGGTACTGACAGTGCGCACAGCCCAAGGCTCCATCGCGTGGGCCCTGTCGTTGGTGTTCATTCCCTACCTGACGTTGATTCCCTATTTGGTGTTCGGGCGCAGCACCTTCGATGGCTACATCAAGGCGCGTCGGCAAGCCAACGAAGAGATGCGCAAGGCGATTTCCGAGCTCAACTGGCGGCCATGGGTCGAAGAAGCCCTGACCGCCCGCGCTTCCCAGGCCTACGCCTCGTTACGGGCCATGCCAAAACTGGGGCGCACGCCCTGCCTGGCGAACAATCAGGTGCGATTGCTGGTCAACGGCCATGCCACGTTCGAGGCAATTTTCCAGGCCATCGCCGACGCGCGAGAAGCCGTGCTGGTTCAATTTTTTATCATCCATGACGATCGACTTGGCCAACGCCTGCAAACACTGCTCCTGAAGAAAGCCGCCGAAGGTGTGGCGGTGTATCTACTGTATGACCGCATTGGCAGCCACTCCCTGCCCCACCGCTACGTCCAGGCCTTGCGCGACGGCGGTGTCCACGTGAAAGCCTTCGCTACCCGTAGCGGCTGGCTCAACCGGTTCCAGGTCAATTTTCGCAACCACCGCAAGATCGTCGTGGTGGACGGTGTCCTGGGCTTCGTCGGCGGACACAACGTGGGCGACGAATACATGGGCGAAAAACCGCCCTTGGCACCCTGGCGCGACACCCATGTCGAAGTCAGCGGGCCGGTGGTGGGGAGCATGCAAGAGTCGTTTGCCGAAGACTGGTTCTGGGCGGCCCGTTCGTTGCCGCCACTGATCCTGCCAGACTCTTACCCGGACGACGGTGTGCTCTGCCAGTTGCTGGCCAGCGGTCCGGCCGACGCCTATGAAACCTGCTCACTGTTTTTTGTCGAGGCCATTCACGCGGCCAGCGAACGAGTCTGGATCACAACGCCCTACTTCATTCCTGACGAAGCGGTGTTCGCCGCGTTGCGCCTGGCGGTGCTGCGTGGGGTAGACGTGCGCATCCTGCTGCCCTCACGACCGGACCACAAGGTCGTCTATGCGGCTTCCAGCCTGTATGCGTTTGAAGCGGTGCGCGCCGGTGTGCGGGTGTTCCGTTATAAGCCGGGTTTCCTGCATCAGAAAGTGGTGCTGATTGACCGCGAAATCAGCGCCATCGGCAGTGCGAACCTGGACAACCGTTCATTCCGATTGAATTTCGAAGTGATGCTGCTGACCGTGGATATCCCGTTCGCCAGCGAGGTCGAGCAGATGCTCGAGCAGGACTTCGCCCAAGCCCAGGAAATCGACAAACAGGAAAGCCGGGATACCCATCGCCTGCAAAAGATTGGCATGCGGATCGCCCGGCTTATCTCCCCGATTCTTTAAGGGGTGTAGATGTCGTCACGGGTCCAGGGCAGCTCATGGCTGCCATCCGCGTGGGCCTTTACCGCCAGGATCTGGTGCAGATTGATCCAGCCCTTGGCAAATGCATAGGCGCAGCCGGCCAAGTACAGACGCCAGATCCTTAGCGCCTGCTCCGGCACTTCCTTCGCGGCGGCCTCAAGGTTGTCCTCCAAACGCTCACTCCAATGATCCAGCGTGCGTGCGTAGTGCATGCGCAGGCTTTCCACGTCGACAATCTCCAGCCCCGCTTCGCTGATGTGGGCGGAGATCATCGACAAGTGCGGCAGCTCGCCGTTGGGGAACACGTACTTCTCGATGAACTCCCCCGCGCCGCGACCGACCGGACGACCATCGGTGTGCTTGGCGGTGATGCCGTGGTTCATCACCAGCCCACCCTCGCGCACAGCCCCGAACAGGGTCTTGCAGTACTGTTCGAGGTTGGCGTGGCCGACGTGCTCGAACATTCCGACGCTGACCACCTTATCGAAGCGGCCATCCTGAGGCAGGTCACGGTAGTCCAGCAGCTGCAACTCCACTTGATCTTCCAAGCCTTCCGCCTGGACTCGCTCCCGGGCCAACGCCAATTGCGCTTTACTTAGGGTAATACCAAACACCTTGGCGCCGAATTCCCGTGCCGCATAACGCGCCAGACCGCCCCAACCGCAGCCGACATCCAGCAGGTATTCACCGGGTTCCAGGCGCAGTTTGCGGCACAAGTGGCGGAATTTGGCTTGCTGGGCCTGCTCGAGAGATTCACTGCCCGTCTCGAAATAGGCGCAGGAATAGGCCATGTCGCTGTCGAGCCACAACTGATAGAACGTGTTGGAAAGGTCGTAGTGATAGGAAATCGCCTTGGCGTCGGTTTCCTTGTCGTGGATCGAACGCACCGGCAGGTTATCGGCGTTTTCCTCAAGCAGCGCCTGGCTCCATTCATCGCAGACACGAATGACTTCGTGAATCGAACCTTCAAGCTCAAGTTTGCCTTCTACAAACGCCGCCCCCAGGGCATCCAGGCTGGGATGGGTGAATTGCGCGACCATTTGTGGGTCCTTGACCACGATCGTGACGCTGGGATCGGCACCCAGCGTGAATTCATGGCCATCCCAGAGCCGCAGCCGAAGCGGTAAATGCAGATTCTGTAAGGCCGGTGGAAGTTGCGTGAGCATGAGATATCCCCCTTGTTTCAGACGTCTGAAAATAAGGTAGACCATCGTAGAAAAATAGCAGGCTATCGAATACATAGCCTTCTTCTATCGCTATCCCAACTTCACTCCTTGCATGGGGTGGTCACCGGCGTGGTATGCCCTCTCCAATAGCAGACTGTCAGTGCGGCGCACAGTTCGCAGGGGCTATCCAACGGCTTCCTTCTCTTGGATTTTCAGCAACGGCTCCTGAAAGCGCAGCAATCGTCCGGCATTGCCTAATACTAGCAGTGTGCTCAAATTGTGCAGCAGCGCCGCGATCATTGCTCCTGCCGCACCGAGCCAGCCGAATGCCGCGAAGGCAACGATTGCCAGCGTCCACCCCAGGCCGATGATCACGTTGACTTGCAGTGTGCGTCGGCAGTGGCGGCTAAGCCTCACGCACGTGCCGAGACGCCGCAGGTCGCTGCCGATCAGCACGACGTCCGCCGATGCGAGAGCAATGTCCGCACCGCCCGCGCCCATCGCGACGCCCACTACTCCAGCCTTGAGCGCCAGGGAATCGTTGATCCCATCGCCCACCACCATGGGCCGGAAACCGTGATCGATTTCGGCCATGACCCGCTTGAGTTTGTCTTCCGGCAACGCCTGGGCCTGTACATCGCCGATACCGATATCCCGCGCCAGGGTGTTGGCCACACTCTGGCGGTCACCCGTCAGCAAAAGCTGACGCCCAAGCCCCAACTCCCGCAGTTCAGCCATGGCAGCCCGCGCTTCCGGCTTGACGCTGTCAGCCAGCAGCAGCCAGGCGAGGAATTGCCCGTCCAGGGCCAGGCCGGCAATCGGGCCGTCGTGGTTGGGAACCGCTGAAGTCTCGATGCCCAACTGAGTAAACAACTCCGGCCGACCAAGGGCCGCCTCGCCTTGTGCGGTCATCGCCACCACACCCAGACCTTGACGCTCATGGATATCAGTCAATGGCAGACAATGCTCCTGCTCCACCAACCCCGCCAACGCCCGGCTGACCGGATGACTGCTGGCCGAGCCGAGACTGGCTGCCAATGCCCGTAAAAGGGCATGGTCATCGTGCGCAGTTTCGATGGATTGCAGGCGCAGGGCGCCGTACGTCAGCGTGCCCGTCTTGTCGACGACCAACGACGTCAGGTCCGCCAGTTCTTCCAGGAAGGCCGAGCTGCGGATCAGAATCCCGTGGCGCGCCGCCACTGCAATCCCGGCAATGGCCGTCGCCGGCGCTGACAGCACCAACGCGCACGGACACGCCGCCACCAACACCGCCAGCATCGCTTGGGAATCGTTAGTGACAAACCAGGTCACCGCTGCCAGCAATAACACCAGCACCAGATAACTGCCGGCATAGCGTTCCAGCAATCGAGTGATGGGCGGCTTGGAGCGCTCGGCGTTTTGCATCAGGGCAATGACTTTGCCCAAGGTTGACTCGTTGCCGGTGCGAGTCACTTCCAAGCGCAGCAACCCATCGAGGTTGATCGCCCCACCAAAGACTTCGGTACCGACCACGGCCTCCAAGGGCACCGACTCACCCGTGATCGGCGCCGTATCGAGACTGGCCTGGCCGGACAACACACGACCATCGGCCGGCACCCGGTCCCCGGCGCGCACCTCCACCACATCACCGGGTTGCAACGTGCCATTATCGACCTCAAGGATCGAACCATCGGCCTGCACCTTGCGGCCTTGACTGCGGGTCAATTGCCCAAGGGCGTGGATCGCTTCCTGGGAACCGATGACGCTGCGCTCTTCCAGTACATGGCCGAAGATCATGATGATCGGCAGCAACGCGGCCGTCAGCAGGTCGCCGGTGGCCCAGGCACCAAGCATCGCCAGGGCAATCAGCTGATCGGTGATCCCGTGCAAGCTCGGATAGCGCAGACTGTACCAGGCCGAACGCATCACCGGGATCGCCACCAACAGCGAGGCAAACCCCAACAACAGTTGACTGACACCACTCTGTTCCGGCGACCAACCGCGCCACACCAGGCCCAGAATGAGCAGACCCAGAGCGAGCATCGCCAAGGTCAATTGACGGGCCGCGGCACGTTGTTCGGCGCTAGACAACATCGGCGCGGCACCGGTTTGAGCGGTCATTGTTCGGCTCCCTGAATGATCAGGCGGGAATCGTCTTTCGGATCGACCGTCGTCACTGAGCCGGCGCGCCGAAGGATAGCGGGCATGCGCTCGCGATAAAGGCGCAGCAGCATTTGCGGATCGGTGCCTTGAGCCTTCGCCAGGCCGAGCACCGTGGCAGTGTCGGCCGACGCCTTGGCGAGCCGTTCGCTGGCCTGGGCATGGGCGACTTGCACGGCGCGGTCGGCGTCCTGGCGGGCTGTCTGGGTCAGTTTTTCGGCTTCGGTTCGTGCGTTGGCGACGGCTTTGTCCGCCTGTTGACTGGCCGTCAGTACCGCATTGAATGCACTCACCGCCGGCCCTGGCAGGCTCGACTGCACGTCGACCCGAACCACTTCAATACCCAGCCCCTGCCCTGTTGCAGCAAGATCGGCCAGACGTCGGTTGATACCTTGCACCAGGTCGCCGCGCAGGCGCTCACGGCGTTCGGCGGCTTGGTTGTCACTGCCCATCAGTTCGGGACGAGCCACCAGGATGGTGTCCAGATCCCGTGCGGCGGTAAGGGCCACGGCACTGCGGGTCGCCAATCGATCCAGTGCCGGCAGTACATGTTCGTCCTGCAAAACAAAAGCGTAGGGGTCGATGACTTTGTAGAACAGCCGTACATCCAGTTGCACAACGCCCGCGTCACCGGTCAATAAATAACCGGAACCGGCCAAGGCATCGCTGACCGGCGTAGCGAAACTGGCGACGCGATCAGCCTGCAAAGCGGGATCCGAGCGCAGCAGGTTTTCTACCCGTCGCTCCAGAACTCGATCTGCCGCAGGCAGTAGAATCACTTGTTCCACAGGACGAGGCCATGCCAATAAAAGGCCCGCATCCTGGATTCGATCCAAGGCACCGAAGTGCAGCACCACCGCGCGGCTCTGCGGGTCGATCTGCCGTACATTGGAAAAAGCCCAGGCCAACGCCGCCAACACCGTGATCGCGTAAAGCGCCAAAAAGGCCAAGCGCCCTGCCTGGATCCACGGGCTGGACAACTCATTTGTTCCACGTGGAACCAAACTCATGGTTGTGTTCCACCTTTGGGTTCCACGGCGGGAGGCCCCTCTACCAACACCCGGAATGGCGCGGCGTCGGTGCGCAAAATAAGCTTGGATCCCGGGCTGACGATAGTGCCTAAGGTATCCAGCGAGCGAAGCAGGTTGTAGAGCTGCGGCGAGCCGGCGTATGCCCGGCCATAAATCTCAGCAGCTTGCACTCGGGACTGCGCCTCGATGTCAGCAGCTTTGACCGTGGCATCGGCCTGCACGATTCGCGCATCCCGCTCCGCAGCGGAACGTATCTGCGCCGCTTCGCGCTTGCCGATGGCCGTGCGTTCGGTGGCGATGGTTTCGCGCTCGGCGCGCATACGATCCACCGTCGCGGTCAGGGTCACCGAAGGCAAGGTCAGGCGCTCAATACCGACTTGCAGCACTCGCACGCCGTAGGTGGTCAGCAGCTGTTGATCGATCTGCTGACGCAGCTGCGCTTCGAAATCGGCAATGCGTACCTGGCTGGCATCGGTGTTGACCAGGTTCGCCAAGTCAAAACTGGCCGCCGTGGTTTCCAGCGCCGACCCGACGAAGGTGCGGATCTGCCGGGCAGCCTCGTCCGGCTGGTTCTGTACCGCGCGCATGAAACGCTGCACGTTGTCTGGATCACCCTGGACCTGCCACGCCACGTACGCCTGGACGATGATCCGCAGCCCGTCGCGCGTGCCGACGTCCTGCAAACCGCTGGATGTTGTGCGCAATCGCAAGTCCACTGGAATGGCCGCTTCGAACGGTGCCGGCCAGCGCCAGCCCAACCCCGGTTGCAGCAGCACCCGTGCTGGATTGCCGAAACGCGTGATCACCGTAGCCTCCCCCGAACGCACTTGCACGAGGCTGGCGGCCGCGACGGCAAATCCCACCAGCAGCGCCGCCCAGCCCATCCGCCGCCAGGGAAACGGGCCGGCTTGATGCGGATCGCCGTGATGGTGGTGGTGATGCCCATGGTGATGACCGGCATGGCCGTGATCGTGACCGACGTGGTCGTGGTGATCGTGTGAAGAAGACTGGCTCAATGGGCAGCTCCTGGCTGGACAGGGTTACGCGGCGAGGCAGGGTCTGCCGGCAGCGTGAAGGTACGAAGGTCAATGGTCGGCGCGTTGCCGCTGCCACCCAGGCGATGATCAAGAATCAGCAACCTGGCATTGCCAAGGCCCTGGCTCAGTTGGCTGAGGTATTGCTCCAACACAAACGCATGGCCGGCCGTTGCGTAGGCTTTGCGTTCAGCGGTGAAGCGCAAGTCGGCGGCCTGGGCAGTCGCGTTTATTTCCCGGGCGGTGGCTTGGGCCTGGTCATGGGCAATGCTGGCTTGCAGTTGCGCCTGGTTGCTCTGCTCCGCCGCCGCGCCGCGTTCCCGGGCGATGAGCGCCTGCGCACCGATCTGCGCCGCTTGCACACCGTGATAGGCATTGGCCGCGCCGGCCGGCGGATGAATCGCTTCGACCACCGTCGCCAGAATTTCCACGCCGCTGTCGAGCGACTGCAAGTCGGCCTGCACGGCACGACCAATTTCATCGGCCAGGCTGACACGGTCCACGCCCAGCAAACCATCCAGCGTACGCGAGGCGAACTCATGCACCAGGATGCGGCTGGCAGTGCTGCGGATCAGCGTCGGTACATCGGCGCTGTTATAGGTCGCCGCCAACGCTGCGGCGTCACTCAAGCCGATGCGATAAACGAAGCGCACGTCCATGTTGACGATCTCGAAGCTCTGCTGATCTGCACGACGGCTGGCTATGACTTGGGACTTGTCGTTCACATGGCTGGCGTCCCACAAGCGATTGGCAGCATCCGGGGCTGGCCCCTCAGCCGGGTCGGCGGCCGCGGGCGGCCGTTTATCGCCGACGTTGGTGGCCAGCTCATGCACAACGCCATTTTCGACGCTCAGCACCCTGCCCAACGGCCAAGGCAATCCAACCTGCAAGCCGGGGCCGAACACCTCCACCGGCTTACCAAAACGCTCATAAATGCCGCGCCCTTGCAGCGGCACTTCATGCACGCCCGTTAACAACCACCCCACCAGCGCGACCAGAGCCAGCACCGGCAAAAAGGCTCGACGCATGTAACTGAAGGCCCAGATTTGCCGCAGGTCGATGCCGAAGCGGTTGTGCAGCTCGTGTTGCAAGGCCATTAGCGGTCGAGGCGGCCAGCGCAGCAGATCGGCGATCACACTGTGACCCAACAGGGTCGGCTCCAAGGAATCCCGGCGGGGGCTGAATAACGACAGCACTGCACGCAGCAGCAACTCCGCTGCCACCAGCCCCGGCAACACACCCATCAGCACCGCCAATCGCACCGGCCAGATGGACGTTTCCGTGGCGAACAACAAGCACAAGGCACCGAGCACCAGGACAATGATCGCTACCCGCGTCAATTGCGCCAGCGACGCTGCTTCCGGCCACTCCACCGCTGGCTGCTGGGCCAATTGGCGTTCGAATACCAGTAGTCCAAACGCTAACAACAATGAAAGTACCGCACCTACGCTGGCAGAAACGCCGAGCGCGGCAGCAGGCAATGCCAGATTCCAGGTTTGCTCCAGACTCAGCAATATCAACGCGGACCCACCGGCCAGCCACAAAGTAGGGGCACCGATTTGCCTCAACAGGCCGACCCAGCGCGCACTGATTCGCTCGAGCAAGCGCTCATACCAGCCCAAGTTATCAACAGGCTCTTCGTCGATCGTGGAGATATCCACAGCCGGCCCCAACGCCCTGCCCCGCCACTGCGTCACCCACCAGGCCGATTGCAAACCCGTCGCCAGCACCAGCAGACCCGCGCTCTGGCCCACCAGCAGCGCCGGCCACAGCGATTGCGGTGAAAACAGTCCGACAAAGAACGCCAGCACCCATCCCGCGCCTGCCAGGCTGACCAGCCCGAAAGCAATCCGCTTCAAACGACGTCCTTGAAACGGCGCCTGCTGAAAGCGCGGCCATTCGGCAACCTGTGCCCCCTCGACATCAAGATCGACTTGCATACCACTCCAGCGTCGCTGACGGATCAAAGTCCGGGGCAATGGACAGACGCCACCGCCGCTCCGTTATATGTCGTTACCTTATAACCATTGCTGTGAAATTTCCGTTTTGAATTCTTCATCACAAGGCTCCTGTGAGCCCCTTGACTTAAGCCTTGACCGAATTCTCTGGAAACGCTCATATTACGTACATAATTTTTTATCAGGCCAAGCGGGAGAACGGCGATGAGCAACTACGACGTGGTCATTCTGGGCGGCGGGCCCGGCGGGTATAACGCGGCGATTCGTGCCGGACAATTGGGGTTGAAAGCCGCCTGTGTCGAAGGCCGCGCCACCCTCGGCGGCACCTGCCTGAACGTCGGCTGCATGCCCTCCAAAGCCCTGCTCCATGCCTCGGAACTCTATGAAGCCGCCACCGGCCCGGAATTCGCCAACCTGGGTATCGACGTCAAACCCACCCTCAACCTTGCGCAGATGATGAAACAGAAAGAGGAAAGCGTGACGGGCCTGACCAAGGGCATCGAGTTCCTGTTTCGCAAGAACAAGGTCGACTGGATCAAAGGCTGGGGCCACATCGACGGGCCCGGCAAGGTGACCGTCACCGACGAACATGGCGGCAAGACCGAGCTCAGCGCCAAGGACATCGTCATCGCCACGGGCTCCGAGCCCACGCCGCTGCCAGGGGTGGACATCGATCACCAGCGCATCCTGGACTCCACTGGCGCGTTGTCCTTGAGTGAAGTGCCCCGGCATCTCGTGGTAATCGGCGCCGGCGTCATCGGCCTTGAGCTGGGTTCGGTCTGGCGGCGCCTGGGCGCTCAGGTGACGGTGGTGGAATACCTTGATCGCATCTGCCCCGGCGTGGATGGCGAGGCGGGCAAAGCGTTGCAGCGAGCCCTGGGCAAACAGGGCATCGCGTTCAAGCTGAGCTCCAAAGTCACTGGCGCCGTTTCCTCGGCGAGCGGCGTGCAGCTGCAGGTTGAACCTGCGACGGGCGGCGAAGCGCAGACCCTGGATGCCGATTATGTGCTGGTCGCCATCGGTCGTCGGCCTTATACCCAAGGGCTGGGTCTGGAGAACGTCGGGCTGAGCACCGACAAACGCGGCATGCTCGCCAACCAGCATCACCGCACCGAAGCACCCGGGGTTTGGGTGATCGGCGACGTAACCTCTGGACCCATGCTCGCCCACAAGGCCGAAGACGAGGCCATGGCCTGCATCGAACAGATCGTCGGCAAGGCTGCCGAGGTCAACTACGGGCTGATCCCCAGCGTCATCTACACCCGCCCGGAACTGGCCAGCGTCGGCATGACCGAGGAACAACTCAAGGCTGAAGGCCGCGCCTACAAGGTCGGGAAGTTTCCGTTCACAGCCAACAGCCGGGCGAAGATCAACCACGAGACCGAGGGTTTCGCCAAAGTCCTGGCCGATGAACGTACTGACGAAATCCTCGGGGTGCACCTGGTCGGTCCGAGCGTCAGCGAAATGATCGGCGAATACTGCGTGGCCATGGAATTCAGCGCGTCGGCCGAAGACATCGCCCTCACCTGCCATCCACACCCGACGCGCTCGGAAGCGTTGCGCCAGGCAGCCATGGGTGTAGAGGGGATGGCGACGCAGATGTAACAACGTACAGCTGACCCCGTGGGAACGAGCTTAATCACGAGATGGCAGCACATCAGACATTGATGCAAGCTGACCCACCGTTATCGCGAGCAAGCTCGCTCCCACAGAGGATTGGCGGTGCGCACCCATCTTGCAACCAACCTAGACCCCATGTGGGAGCGAGCTTGCTCGCGATAGCGGCTGCACAATCAACACCCCCGTACCTGACCCTCCGCCTTCGCGAGCAAGCTCGCTCCCACAGTGATCCGCTTACCTCAACTGGCTGAGATCCGGGTTTTGCGCCGGCGCCGACTGATCAATCCCAACGCCACTGCCACCACCAGCACCAAACCACCCACTTGCAGCAAACCCTTATACGGTCGCAGCGTCGAACGTATGGGCTCCAAGGCCTGTGTGACGTAACGTTTGTTCGCGTTGCGGAACTCCGGCTCCTGGCATTGATGACCGAAATCCTCAGCCCAATCCACGTACGGGCCTTCCTTCACGTAGCGCTGATACAACGCGCTTTGCTCTCCAAGGCTTGAGTTGTAGCCGACCGCCTTACACAACACTGCCGCAAACGCCTGGCTGGTATGGGGCAAGTTATCCGCCGCCTGGCTCGCCAGCGCCGTGGCGACAAAACGATAGTGGTAACGCACGTCCGGTTGCGCGGCGCTGGCCGTCTGGCGTTGCACTTCACCTTCGGCCACCAGCGGCCCGACCTTCAGCTCGACGGGTTCCAGGCTGTAGTTGCCCCCCAGGCTGGCGTAATCCGGCGCCATCTCGTAGCC
Source organism: Pseudomonas sp. G2-4 (assembly GCF_030064125.1). Lineage (NCBI taxonomy): Bacteria > Pseudomonadati > Pseudomonadota > Gammaproteobacteria > Pseudomonadales > Pseudomonadaceae > Pseudomonas > Pseudomonas sp. G2-4. The sequence goes on from NZ_CP125957.1 coordinate 6,528,438, forward strand.
AAGCAGTTCCATGCCCCATTTTCGCGCCATCCCGGACGCATTGAAATACGCCTCAGCCCGCCGAGTTGGCCACCATTTGGACTCGGCATCCTGGCGCGATTGCCCATAGGCCCGAGCCTTGTTTTGCAGATCGGCATTGTCGAAATAAGCCGGCGCTTCGTCATAGCGCCCTTCGCGCAACAAGCGACGACCCAGCAGATTGCGCAAGCTTGCAGCCACCGGCAATGGCACGTAGTTGTCGCGGTCCTGTTGGCTCAACGCCGGTGGCGCCGGGACTTGAGCGTCGACGTACTGCTTGAGCTCATCCACCGTCAGCACCCGTTCGGCAACCAAGGCAGCGTCGTACCAATAGTTGCCTTGGCCGCGATAGAGCTGATCGAAGGCTTGCAGGTAATCACCCCGTTGCAACGCCAGGATTGCGCTTTCGCCCTCGACCCGGCACTTGGGTTGCACTGACTCGTAGTCCCAATCCGCTGTACGTCGACTGCCCCAGGACTCATCGTTCGGAAAGGCCTGGGCCGCCTTGGCATAAGCCGCAGCGGCGGCGACCTTGTCACCGTCGCGCAACGCCAGCTTGGCTCGCACCCACCAGGCCAGGCCCGTGTCAGGGGCCTTTTGCACCAAGGCCTTGGCGCTGGCGTAATCGCCGTGTTGATAACTCACTGCGGCCAGGCGGTCGGCATCGTCCAGGTTGTCCTGGGCATTGGCCTGCAACAGTGTGAAAAGTCTTTTCTCCCCCGACGGCTCCTCACCGTCCCACCAGCCGATGCGGCTGAGCAAGTACGCGGTGACCAGGCGCTGCACCGCTTTGACCTTGAGCAATTCGCTCAAGCGCTCATCCGGCTGGGCACTCAGGTCACCGGCCAATTGCAGCAAAGAACTGTAGCCGACCTGGGAACCTTGCAGGGACTGGGTCGCGTACAGTCCGACGGCGCTGTCCCAATCGTCAACGGTGTAGGCCACCCGGGCTTCTTCACCGAGGCTCGCGACACCCAACTCCAGCGGATCGCTAAAACCGGCAATGCTCAGCTCGCGGGCCTGGCGGAACGCTTTCCGAGCCTGTTGCAGCAGCGCCGCAGGTTCGCCGCCACCGGCCTCGGTACTCAGGGCAAACAAGGCCCGTCCCAGGGAGTACGCAGCCCAAGTGCTGCGCAGCTGGCGTTGCTCGGCTGGCAACGCCAGCAACTGCTGGAACGACTCAGCGGCCCGTTGATGCTCACCGGCACTAAAAGCAGTCGCACCCATCGCGTACAAGCGCAATTCGGCAGGCAGGGTTGCCGCTTCGATGGCGACCTGCTCGACATCGGTCAGCGCCCGTAAACGCTCTACCACCGCTTGTTGTGGCGGGGTCAGGCCAATCTGCTCGGCCTTGCTGCGTTGTTCGACGTAGGAGGACATATCGTCATAGCTGTAATCCGGGTTGCGAGTCGCATCGGTGACAGGCTTGAGCCCGGCAATCGCCTGGCCGAGGCGACTGACCTCGAAGCGAAAGCTGCCTTCGGGTAATTCGGCCAGTGATTGCGCGCGGTTATCCAGCAAGCGCATCGGGAAGTCCGGTCCGCAGGCCAACACCTGGCCCAACGGCAGGCTGAGGCTCAAACACAGCAGGTGACGAGGCCACTTACGGGTAAACATTGAAACCTCCTTGGTCAATTTTCGTACAGCGCGCCCAACCGATTGCCCGTTGAGTGCCAGCGGCCAAACGGCCGTCCTGAATGCGGGTGAAGGTAAGCAGTCCGGGGGCTTGTTGCAACGTGTAACCCGCCAGGGCATCGACGCCATCACACCCGCCGACGGCAAGCGTCAGCCGCTGGGGCCAGGGGCTGTCGAGATTGCCCCGGTTGACCAGCCGAATATCGTACAAACCGTCCTGTTCCTGTAGCTGCACACCGAGGCGACTGTCCAGGCTATCCCCTCGGGCAACGGCCCCGAGGGTCGTCAGGCTCCAGGCCCGCCGGTCGCCCGTCAGCGGCAGGCGAAACCAGATCAGCCCGGCCAGGTGTTGAGGCGGTTCAGCGCGCAGGTCTGCCGCAAGCCCGGCCACTTGCTGCGGATCGGCCAGCAGCTCCCGACGCTCGCCGCCCCGGTCGATCGGCACTTCGCTTTCAACCACCGGCACGCCGCTCTCCGACGTCAGCAGCGCCACGCCGTAGGCCGGCAGGGCCAGGTAGAACGGTCGTGTAGTGACGTCGCTCCAGCGTTCAGCCCAGCGCTGGGCCTGTTGCGGATCGAACAGCCCCTGTCGCGGGTCGCTCACCGCGTGAACCTGCAACACACTGCTGTCCACCGTCTCCAGCAGCCCAGGCAGTGCGGGGCTGTCGAGCCAGGCAGGCAGTGCGGTGATGCTTAACCCCAGCGTGGCCGGCAAGGTCTGCCGCAGCTGGGTCAGGAATCTCCCGTAGGCCGGTAACCGCGCGTTACCGGCGTCATGGTCGATCTCCACCCCCACCGGGGCCAGGCCCTGGGCTTGCCAGTCACTCAGTACCTGCTGGATTTGCGAGATTACTTCGTCCTGGTCCAGGGATTTGAGCTGACCGTCCAGGCGAATCACGGCAATCAACGGTCGGCCATCAGCCTTGAGCATTGCCGGATCGATCCGCGCGCGGCTCCAGCCAGCCCCGGGGAAAGCCTGCAACGCCAGCACCCGCAGAAGGGAAAAGTCCTCACGACTCTGGCGCAACGCCGATTCGTGGGCCGGCGTCCATTGGCGTTGCCAGATATAGAGTTGTTGATCGAGGGACGGGGCCGGAGGCTGTTCGCAACCACCCAACAGCAACCCGGCGAGGGCCAGCGATAGCCGGAAAAGAAAAGTCATGAAACCTCACCACCCCTTGGAAGCCTCGCAGATTAACGCTTTGCTTCCGTAGGGTGGAGAACTTCAGGTTATTCGGCTGCTCACGCCGTCTTTTGCAAACCGACAGCTGTACGTGGCATGCCCACGAACCCTGGCAAGGCTTCGATTCCCGCCAGCCAGGCCCGCACATGGGCATAGTCCTCCAACGACACATTGCCTTCCGGTGCGTGGGCGATGTAGCTGTAGCCGGCGATATCGGCGATGGTCGGCGTTTCCCCTACCAGGTAAGTACGACCGCTCAGTTCCTGATCGATGACTTTCAGCACATTGTGGGAACGGGCAATCACGTCCTCGGCGTTATAGGCCGCGCCGAACACCGTGATCAGCCGTGCCGTGGCCGGCCCCGCATGAATCGGTCCGGCTGCCGCCGACAACCAGCGCTGCACCTGCGCGGCGCCCACCGGGTCGGTGGGTAGCCAGCGACCCTGGCCATATTTTTGCGCCAGGTACACCAGGATGGCGTTGGAGTCCGCCAATACCACGCCGTTATCGTCAATGACTGGCACTTGGCCAAACGCATTGATGGCCAGGAAATCAGCCTGTTTGTGCGCGCCTTTGGCCAGGTCGACGAAAATCTCCTCGACGGGTAGTTCGAGCAACGACAACATCAGTTGAACGCGATGGGAATGGCCGGAAAGCGGGAAGTGGTAGTGCTTGATAGGATTCATGGTCGACTCCGCTGCAAGTGACGCCGTCAGCACAACAGCGTCGATGGCTCATCTTCCACTCAAGGTAAAAACAAGAGAATCACCCAGAAATGCAATCCATTGTTTCAGTATGAGAAACAATGCTTCAGCCGCTCAAGGCCGGATGTTCGCGCAACGCGCCGACGGTGAAATCGACAAAACTGCGAACCCGCGCCGGCGCATTACGCCCGCCTTGGTACACCACATGGATCGGCAGGGGCGGCAGTTCGAAGTCGGCGAGGACGATTTCCAATTCACCGGCAGCCACATTGCTTGCCACTTGATAAGACAGGATCCTCGTCATACCCAATCCCAGGCAGGCGGCGGTGATGGCGGCCTGGTTAGCCGTCACCACCAGCCGAGGCACAGGCCGGACGGCCAATGGCTGGCCCGCCTCGGCGAAGGTCCAGCTTTTGATCTGGCCAATGGCCGATGACGCCACGACGGGCATCCGCTCCAGATCATCCGGATGTCGTGGCCGTCCATGGCGCTCGAAAAAATCCGGGGAGCCGCAGACCACCCGTCGCACTTCACCGACACGGACGGCGTGAAGATTGCTGTCCGGCAATTCGCCAATGCGCACGGCAACGTCGATGCCCTCCTCGACCAGGCTGACCGTGCGATCCAGCAGCAAGGCGTTGATGCTGACCTCGGGAAACCGATGCAGGTAATCGACCAGCGCCGGCGTGACGAACAACTGGCCAAACAGCACCGGCGCAGTGATCGTGAGTTGTCCACGGGGCTGGACGTGACTGCCGGCTGCCGAGTCTTCGGCCTCCTGCAAATCGCTGAGGATCCGGCGACAGTCGTCGAGAAAGCGCTGGCCCGCTTCGCTCAGGTACACGTTGCGCGTGGTGCGAACCAAAAGGGGCGTGCCGATGCGTTGCTCCAACGCCGCCACCGCTCGTGTGACGCTGGCCGCCGACAGGCCCAGGCGTCGCGCAGCCGCCGAAAATCCAGAGTCCTGGGCCACGGCGAGAAAAACCTGCATTTCCTGAAACCTGTCCATCCAGCCCCCGATGAGAAATCCTGATACAAGTTTGCTGCGCCCCCAAAGCAGCGCTCCGCGGCCATTGTAGGGGCCCAGGCCAGTGAACCACAGCCTAGCGTAGCCAGACACGGGTCATTGACCCGGCCATGGACGTCTACACTTGGTACCATCCAGTTTTATGACAATTTCATGACCGAAGACAAACCCCTGTGGGAGCTTGCTCACGATAGCGTCGGATCAGCCTGAATCCATGTGGACTGACACACCGCCATCGCGAGCAAGCTCGCTCCCACAGGGCGTGTATTCAATGGATTGGCTTCAACCGAAAGGCTTTGTCTTGTGAAAGCTCTCTACCGCTGTGCAACCCACCCGCTCGCCTCCCTCATCGCCCTGATGGGATGCGTACTACTCGTTCCGATCAGCCTGCGTCTGGCGTTGGGCTGGTCCGACCCGCTGGGCTATCTCTCGGACCTGGGCATCGGTGGGTTGCTGATCGTGTTGCTTTACCGTCGTCCCTGGTGGCTGGCACTCCCGATATTGCTGACCTGGAGCACATTGATGCTGACCAGCATCGAACTGGTCAGCGCCGTAGGGCGGATGCCCACCCCCTCGGACGTGCACTACCTGATCGACCCGCAATTCGTCGAGAACTCCACCAGCGGCGGCTTCGCCCATCCCTGGCTGGCCGCGCTCCAACTGGCAGCGCTGGCGTTATGGCTGGTGGTCCAATGGGGCAGCCGACGCCAACTGACGCCACACTTGCCGCGCCACACCTGGGCATTGCCGGTATTGCTTTTACTGGCCCACGGCGCGGTACAAACCTGGCGACCCAGCGAGGCAGACCAGTGGAATGTGTTCAACCTGCCCCACCAACTCGTCACGGCAGGTATCGCGGCCGGACAGGAGCGGGCCCAACAATGGCTCGAAGGCGATACCGTGGATCCGCTGCCGCCGATGGAAGGGCTTACCCAGCTGGACCTCAATGGCGCGAAGCTATTGGCCGAACCGGGGCGAGCGCGCAACGTGCTGGTCATCACCCTGGAAGGCATTCCCGGCGCCTACCTGAACGCTAACCGCCAGGCCTTGAACAGCCGCTATCAGGAAAACCTGATGCCGCACCTGAGTGCCTGGGCCGAGCGCGGCATGAATACACCCGATTACGTCCTGCACAGCCACCAAACCATTCGTGGCCTGTACGCGATGCTGTGTGGCGACTACGACAAACTCAACGACGGCACGCCCAAGGGCGTCGAAATGCTGAACCAGACCCAGCGCAACCAGGCCTGCCTGCCGGCCCAGCTGCGCCAGAACGGCTTCTCCACGCATTTCCTCCAGGGCGCGGGCCTGCGGTTCATGGCCAAGGATCGAATCATGCCGCACATCGGCTTCGACACGACCCTGGGCATGGACTGGTTCACCCAACCGGCCTACCTGGAATTCCCTTGGGGCAAGGACGACAAGACTTTTTTCGAAGGCGCGCTGGACTACGTCGGGCAGCTGCAACAGGCGGACAAGCCCTGGATGCTCACCCTGCTGACCGTGGGTACCCATCAGCCGTACTCGGCACCGGATGACTATCTGCAGCGCTACGACTCTGCCAAGCAGGCCGCCGTGGGTTACCTCGACGACGCACTGGACAGCTTCCTGACGAGCCTCGAGCGCCAGGGCATCCTGGAAAACACCCTGGTGGTCATCACCTCGGACGAATCCCATGGCATCGATGATGTACGCCTGGCGTCGTCCTGGGGATTCAACCTGACGCTGGCGCCGGAGCCATTGCCCCGAATCAAATCAGGGACCTACGGCCATGTCGACCTGGCCGCTTCGATCCTCGATTACTTCGGTTTTGCAGTACCCACGTCGCTGTCGGGCCGCTCGATGTTCCGGGACTATGCTACGGGCCGGGAAATCATGTCGTTCACCAATGGCAAGCTGCGCTATCACGATGGCAAGGGCACTTTCACCGAGTGTGATTTCCTGCAGCATTGCCGTTATTACGCCAGCGAAGGCTTCGTCGCCGACCGCGCCCTCTATAACGGACAATACAGCGGCCAGCGCGCCAGGCTGATCAGCGCCCGAGCCACAGCTTTGGACCAGACTCTGCTGAGCACACCCCTGAACCAGCATTATCAATTTGGCAGCGCGGATAAAATCCCGCTGCCGGCCCAGGTCACCAACGACTGGACCGACAATCTGATCGGAGCCCAATACCTGGAAATGCCCAAGGGGTCGCGAACCCGCGTCAGCCTGACCATCCGCGCCATGGATGCGGACCAAGCCGCCTATATTTCCCTCAAGGCCAAAGAGTTTGAACAGGACGTGCCAATGGACTTGCCCACTGAAGTGGCGGTGACACCCGACCAGCCGTTGGTGATGGACATCCATTTCGACAACCCGCAACCGCGCAAGGCGTTTTCCTTCCATTTGCTGGGTCATGGTGCAGGCGCTATCGAGATCAGTGATTTCAGTGTCGTGACCGAATTACCGGACCAGACGGACCAGCCGGAATACCTGGACGATATACTCGACGACAGCGAGGCCCAATCCAGCTAAGCGCGAAGCACCGTCGAGCGCCGGCTAATCCAGCAACCGATGCAGCTTGGCGTACTGCAACAGCATGATGGTCTTGCCGTCGCAAATCTCCCCGTCCTCAATCATGCCCAGGGCTTGATCGAGGGACATTTCCAGCACCTCGATCTCCTCGCCTTCCGCTTCAAGTCCACCGCCTTCGTGCAGCTTGTCTTCATCGAAGTATTCGCCGACGAAAAAATGCACCCGTTCCGTCACCGAGCCCGGGCTCATGAAGGCTTCGAACACCTTGCGCACGTCCTGGATGATGTAGCCGGTTTCTTCCTGGGTTTCCTTGCGGATGCAAGTGTGCGGATCGTCGTTGTCCAGCAGTCCGGCACAGGTTTCGATCAACAGGTCATCGTAGCCGTTGACGAAGGCCGGGAAGCGGAATTGCCGGGTCAACACCACAGTCTGCTTGGCCTTGCTGTACAGCAGGATGGTGGCGCCGTTGCCACGGTCATAAGTCTCGCGCGTCAGCTCGCGCCATTGGCCGTCGCGGCCGAGGTAGTCGTACGTGGTCTTGCGCAGCACGTACCAGTTGTCCGAAAGGACTTCGACGTTCTTGATGCGCACGCGGTCTTTGGTGGCGGTTACCTGAGTCATCACCCACTCCATGTCTGGCATTTGAGCAGCAGGCTAGCAGAGGCCGGCTCGATCACTCCAGCGCAGTGGCGAAGACCTTCCCGGGATTCATTAACCCGGCCGGGTCCAGCGTGCGCTTAATGGCACGCATCAACTCGATCTCCAGCGGGTCCTTGAAGCGAACCGCCGCGTCAGGCTTGGCTTGTCCCAGGCCATGCTCGGCGCTGATGCTGCCGTTGAAGGCGCTCGTCATCCGGTAGATGACCTCCATGATCGCGTGTTCCCGGGCCTTGAACGAGGCGTCCGTATCGCCGAGCGGTTTGCTGATGTTGTAGTGCAGGTTGCCGTCGCCCATATGGCCGTAAGAAACAATGCGCACCCCCGCAAAGTCCTGCTGCAAGACACTATCGGTGCGCTCGATGAATTCCGGAATCCGACTCACGGGCACGCTGATGTCATGCTTGAGGCTCGGGCCTTCATGATTCTGCGCCTCGGAAATACCTTCGCGCAGCGCCCACAGCGCCGCGGCTTGTGTCTGGTTGCTGGCCAATACCGCATCGATGACCCAACCGCACTCGAAGGCGTGGGCCAGGCCGTTTTCAAGCAACAGCGTCAATGGCGCATCCGGCACCGTGTCGCGCAGTTCAATCAAGGCGTACCAAGGGTGCTTCGTTTCCAGCGGGTCACTGCAACCGGCCACGTGATCGAGGACAAAATCCAGGCTCTGGCGCGACATCATCTCGAAGCCTGTCAAGCGGTCGGCGCAGAGGCTGCGCACATGGCCGATCAAGTCCACCGCCGCCTGTGGCGAAGGCAGCGCGACCCAGGCTGTCGCCGTGCTATGGGTCGCCGGGAACAGTTTGAGCACCGCCGCCGTGATGATGCCGAGCGTGCCCTCCGACCCGATAAACAAGTGCTTGAGGTCATAACCGGTGTTGTCTTTACGCAAGCCCCGCAACCCGTTCCAGACGCGGCCGTCAGGCAGCACCACTTCCAGGCCGAGGGTTAGCTCACGCATGTTGCCGTAACGCAGCACTGCCGTGCCGCCGGCATTGGTCGCCAGATTGCCACCTACCGTGCAACTGCCCTCCGCTCCCAGTGACAACGGAAACAAGCGACCGACCTGGCTGGCGGCTTCCTGTAGTTGCTGCAGAATCACCCCCGCCTCTACCGTGATGGTTTCATTGGCCAGGTCGATTTCCCGGATGCGCTTCATCCGGCTCAAGGACAACACCACCTGGCTGCCGGAGGCATCAGGGATCGAGCCACCACATAAGCCGGTGTTGCCACCCTGAGGCACCAAGGCAACCTGGGCGCCATGGCAGATGCGTACAACTTCGGCCACTTCTTCAGTCGTCGCCGGGCGTACCACCAAGGCAGCCTGGCCTTGATAGGCGTTACGCCAGTCCGTCAGGTAGCTCTGCATCAACTCAGGGTCACGCACCAACCCTGCCTGTCCAACCACCCGCTCGATGCGTTGGAGCACTTCATCGCTCAACGATGACATCCCTCTCTCCTCGATCGGTTTACGGACGCTGCCCGAACTCCGCCTGATTCGCCGTCCAGCCCGCCACACGCTCGCTCAAGGACAGCCCAAGGCCAGGTTGAGTGGGCACCAACATGCGCCCATTACGGGTTTGCATGCGTTCGTTGAACAGCGGCTCCAGCCATTCGAAATGTTCAACCCAAGGCTCGCGGCTGTACGTGGCGGCCAAATGAATATGCAGTTCCATGGCAAAGTGCGGCGCAATCATCAGCCCCGCTTGCTCAGCCAATGCCTGGACCTTGAGATAAGGGGTGATGCCACCGACACGGGGCGCATCGGGCATCAAGTAATCGGCCGCGCGCAATTTGATGAACTCCCAGTGTTCGGCAACGCTGGTGAGCATTTCACCGGTCGCGATCGGCGTATCGAATTCCCGGGCCAACGCGGCATGACCTTCGGCGTCGTAGCAATCGAGCGGTTCCTCGATCCAGACCAGGTTGTATTGCTCAAGTTGGCGACACATGCGCTGCGCGTTGGGCCGGTCCCACTGCTGGTTGGCGTCGACCATCAACGGGAAATCATCCCCCAAGTGCTTGCGAATGGTACGGACCCGATGCAGATCCAGTGCCTGGTCAGGCTGGCCAACCTTGAGCTTGATCCCTCCGATACCCTTGTCTCGAGAAAGGTCGGTATTGATCATTAATTGATCGAGCGGCGTATGCAGGAACCCACCCGACGTGTTGTAGCACTGGACAGAATCGCGATGGGCGCCGAGCAAACGAGCCAGCGAAAGATTGGCTCGCTTGGCTTTCAAATCCCACAGGGCCACATCAAAGGCGCCAATCGCCTGGGTCGCCAGGCCGCTACGCCCCACCGAGGCACCCGCCCAACAGAGCTTTTCCCACAGCTTGGAAATGTCGCTGGGGTTCTCGCCGATAAGGCTGGGAGCGACTTCTTGGGCGTGGGCAAACTGCCCAGGGCCGCCGGCGCGCTTGGAATAGCTGAATCCCAGGCCACGGTGGCCGTCCTTGGTCTCGATTTCCACGAACAGAATGGCGATTTCTGTCATTGGCTTTTGCCGACCGGTCAGCACCTTGGCATCGCTGATGGGGTTGGCCAACGGCAGGAAAACCGAGGCCACGCGCACCCAGGCAATACGGTCATCGTCGCCTGAAGTGCATTGAGTCGGGTCTTGCATGGCTATTCTCCGGACGTTTGGGTTCGGCCGCTGCAACACGGTTGCGTGTTACAGCAGCGAATGCGGACGAATACAGTGGGTTAGCTGCGCATCAATTCAATAGCAGCACTTTTCCTGTTGCGAATGACCGTCACCAAATGCCAAGAGATAGACGCGACGGCCAGAATGAGGAAGCCCGCCGAGATGGGATTGGTCAGGAAGCCGCCAAAGTTGCCATCGGACAGCATCAAGCCACGGCGCAAGTTGGTTTCAGCCATGGGCCCCAGGATGAAACCGATGATGAACGGCGCGATCGGCAAACCGCTTTTGACGAACCCATACCCCAGCAAGCCAAACAGCAGCACCGCCCAGACGTCGAAGATCCGGCTGTTCAGGCCAAAAGCGCCGACCACGCAGAGCACCAGGATAATCGGCAACAGAATATGCTTGGGCACCGCCAGCAGTTTGATGAACATGCGCAAGCCGTAGAACTCGAGCACCAGCATCAGGACCGAAGCAAGGATCAGCGCGGCGAAAATCGTGTAGACCAGCGGTGCCTGGCTGATGAACAGCAGGGGCCCAGGCTGGATGCCGTGGATCATGAAACCACCGAGCATGACCGCCGTGGTGGTATCGCCGGGGATGCCAAGGGTCAGCAGCGGAATCATCGCGCCACCAATACCGGCGTTATTTGCCGTTTCGCTGGCGACCACGCCATCAATCTTGCCTTTGCCGAATTCCTCCGGCGTTTTGGAACGTTTCTTCGCGACGATGTAAGAGACGATGTTCGACGTACCGGCACCGATGCCGGGCAAGATGCCGATGCCCAGGCCGATCAGGGATGAACGGGTGGCGTTGGGCAACTGGCCGACAAACTCCTTCATCGAAAAACCAAAACCTTTCACGCCTTTCATGCTGACGTGCTGTGGTTTGGCCCGGTGGCTCAGGCGCGCGCTTTCAGCAAACTTCAGCACTTCGGCGACGGCGAACATACCGATCATGACGGTAAGCATGGCGAAGCCGCCATTGAGGCTCGGCATGTCAAAGGTAAAACGACGGATGGCCTCGACCGGGGCGATCCCCACGGTGGAGAAGGCAAAGCCCAGGGCACCGGCAAACATGCCTTTGACCAGCGAGCCGGTGGACAGCGTGGCGATCAAAGTCAGTGAGAAAATCGCGATGGAAAAGTATTCGTGCGGACCAAAGCTCAAGGCCAGATCCGCCAAGATCGGAGCGATAAACATCAGCGCGGCGATACTGAAAATCGTGCCCAGAAACGAGAACACCACGCCAATCCCAAGGGCCTTGACGCCATGGCCTTGCTTCATCAGCGGCCAACCATCGAATGTCGTGGCGATGGAGGCCGGTGTTCCCGGTATGTTGAGCAATATCGCCGATATCAGCCCTCCCGAGGTGGCGCCGACAAACAGCGCAACCAACAGCGCCAGGCCAGGGCCTGGCCCCATCGAGTAAGTCAACGGCAAGCACAGCGCGATAGCCATGGTGGCCGAGAGCCCGGGCACCGCACCAAACACAATCCCCACCGCAACGCCGAGGGTGATCAGGAGAAAAACGTAGGGTGTAAGTACGGCCGCGAAGCCTGTTTGCATGAGTTCAATCATGGCCGTCCCCTAGAAATCCAATAAACCGACAGGCAGGAGCAAGTCGAAGCCATGGCGAAAAATGAAGAAAATCAGCACCGCCGAAACGACCGCTATCAGCGCGTATTGGAGGTGCTTGACCTTTTGTTCCGCTGGGGTGAGCACGATGAACTGGGCATAGAGATAAAGCACAGTCATGATCACGAACCCCACGGTCTCCAGCAACGCTGTAAAAATCAGCACCAAAGCCAGGGATTTGAAGACCGTTGTATAGTCGATCGATTCAGGTTTTTCGGTGGGTTCGGCACTTTTGTCCGGCAGCTTTCGCCACGCCCATAATTGCAACGCACCCAACAGGCACAACGCGACGGCGAGCACCCAAGGTACAAACGCGGCATCAACCAACCCGCGACGAGGCAGGTTCAAGGTCAATACCAGATAAGCCACGCCGGCGCCGAGCATTGCCAGGCCGGCTAACAGCTCGTTTCTTTTATAGGAATCCATACAGGCCCCTTTTTGCTGGGAAGAACTGGCTGTCGGGTGCCTGCCAGCGCGGCGCGCACCCGAGCCGTTACGTAAATTTATTTCGCTTTACGCATCTCATCCTTGAACTGCATGAAGCTGTCGCGGGTTGTGTTCAAGGTGGCGATGGCTTCTTCGGTGCCCTGGAAGCTGACCGGCTGTTTGAACGACTTCTTCAACTCCTCGGCGTACTCCGGCTGTTCGGTGATTTTCTTCATGGTGTCGGCCATTTTCTTGACGATGGCCGGGTCCGTGCCTTTCGGGAAGGCAACGATGTAAGGCTTGTCCAGGACCAGGTCCACGCCTTGTTCCTTGAAGGTCTTGACGTCGCCCAGCAGCGCGTTGCGCTCAGCGTTGGGCTGGCCCAGGGCGGTCATCTTGCCGCTGGAGATGTAATCCTGGACCGAACCATAGCTGATGGCGCCGAGGTCGATGCGCTTGCCCAGCAAGGCGACGATTTTTTCGGACACTGTGCCGCTGTCGACCATTTTCAGTTTCACACCGGCGAGCTTCTCGAACATCAGCCCTTGCAGGTGAGAGAAGTTGCCCATCTCGGTACCGTAGGTGACGGTGCCGGGCTTGGCCTTGGCTTTTTCAATCAGTTGGTCGAGGCTGTCGATGCCCGAGCTTTTCGCCGAGACGAACACCGCGCCTTTGTCGACACCAGCGATGCAGGAGATATCAAACGCATCAAAGCGATCCTCCGACAGCCCCGCCACCTCGTTAACGATCATCTGGCCGGTGTGGGTGAACAGGATGGTATTGCCATCCGGCGCCGCGCTCTTGACCGCATCGGCGGCAATCGTCCCGCCCCCACCGGCCATATTGGTCACCACCATGGATTTGCCGGTGAGTTTGGTGAAGTATTTGGCCATCATTCGAGCATTGAAATCGGTGTCACCGCCGGCGTTGGCGATCACCACCACTTGCACCGGACGGCTTGGCCAGTCACTGGCGTCGGCGGCCATTGCCGTGCCTGCAGTCAGGCTCAGGAAAGAGGCGATCAGAGAGGCGCAGAGTGTTTTCTTCATTATTGTTCTCCAGGTGCTGCCATTCATTGTGGGATAGAGGTTGAGCGGAAGACGGGCACGCTTAGCGATAACGCCTGGCGGAACAGACGAGGATGCTTGAACGTTGAGAGGGGGAAATGCGGTTGCACCTGCGAGCCCGCACGGGGCTTTTCAGGCAGTAAAAAAGGCGACTGGCGCACTGCGTCGAAGCGTGAGATCGATGGACTGCAAACTCGCTGGACGGCAAATCTAGAAGACATGACTGCGCCTTTCGTTTTTATTATTTTGATGTCATACGTTGTCGTATGACTAAATATCATCACCAATGCCCCCCATTGTCAACGCAGTTGTTCAGCGGCCCCCGGAGAATACGACGAACAGGGCGAACAATAAGGATGGGGTTGACTCCCCGTTCTGGCTTCGACTGGCAACTGGCTTTATCGCGCGGATAAAAAAACCCCCTGAATTCAGGGGGTTAGTTTTTACAAGCGCTTCAGATCGATGGACCTCAGCCTCCGTTGCATGCCTACTCAACCGTTACGGATTTCGCCAGGTTGCGCGGCTGGTCCACATCAGTGCCCTTGAGTACAGCAACGTAGTACGACAACAGCTGCAACGGGATGGTGTAGAGAATCGGCGACAGGATGTCGTGGATGTGCGGCATGTGCACCACGTGGGTGCCTTCGCCATTGGTCATGCCGGCCTTTTCATCAGCGAAGACAATCAACTGGCCGCCACGGGCACGTACTTCCTGCAGGTTGGACTTGAGCTTTTCCAGCAGCTCGTTGTTCGGGGCCACGGTGACCACCGGCATGTCGTTGTCCACCAGCGCCAGCGGACCGTGCTTGAGCTCGCCGGCCGGATAGGCCTCGGCGTGGATGTAGGAGATCTCCTTGAGCTTCAGGGCCCCTTCCATCGCTACCGGGAATTGCGCGCCACGACCGAGGAACAGGGTGTGGTTTTTCTCGGCGAACAGTTCGGCGATTTTTTCCACGGTGCTGTCCATGGCCAAGGCTTCGCCCAGGCGGGTCGGCAGGCGACGCAGCTCTTCCACCAGTGTTGCCTCGACGCCCGCACCCAGCGTACCGCGCACCTGGCCCAGGGACAGGGTCAGCAACAACAAGCCCACCAGCTGCGTGGTAAACGCCTTGGTCGAAGCCACGCCTATTTCGCGGCCGGCCTGGGTCAGCAGGGTCAGGTCGGATTCACGCACCAGCGAGCTGATGCCGACGTTGCAGATCGCCAGGCTGGCGAGGAAACCCAGCTCCTTGGCGTTGCGCAGGGCGGCCAGGGTGTCGGCGGTTTCACCGGACTGGGAAATGGTGACGAACAGGGTGTCCGGTTGCACCACCACCTTGCGGTAGCGGAACTCGCTGGCCACTTCGACCTGGCAGGGAATACCGGCCAGTTCTTCGAGCCAATAACGGGCGACCATACCGGCATGATAGCTGGTGCCGCAGGCAACGATTTGCACGTTGCGCACCTTGGCGAACAACTCGGCCGCCTGTGGGCCGAACGCCTGGACCAACACCTGGCCCTGGCTGATGCGCCCTTCCAGGGTACGTTGCACAACAGCCGGTTGTTCGTGGATTTCCTTGAGCATGAAGTGACGGAACTCGCCCTTGTCGGCGGCCTCGGCACCGTCGCGGTATTGGACGGTCTCGCGCTCTACAGGATTGCCATCGATGTCCCAGATCTGCACGCTGTCGCGGCGGATTTCGGCGATGTCACCCTCTTCCAGGTACATGAAGCGGTCAGTGACTTGTCGTAGCGCCAACTGATCGGAAGCCAGGAAATTTTCCCCCAGGCCCAGGCCGATCACCAACGGGCTACCGCTGCGCGCCGCCACCAGGCGATCCGGTTGCTTCGCACTGATAACAGCCAGGCCATAAGCACCGTGCAGCTCCTTGACAGTCGCCTTGAGGGCCACGGTCAGGTCCGCCAGATCCTTGAGCTTGTGATTGAGCAAATGCGCAATGACTTCAGTGTCAGTATCCGAAGTGAACACATAGCCCAACGCCTTGAGCTGCTCACGCAGGGCTTCGTGGTTCTCGATAATGCCGTTGTGCACCACTGCCAGGTCGCCCGAGAAATGCGGGTGGGCGTTGCGCTCGCATGGCGCGCCATGGGTAGCCCAGCGGGTGTGGGCAATGCCCAGGCGCCCGATCAGCGGTTCGGCGTCCAGCGCCTGCTCCAACTCACTGACCTTGCCCGGACGCCGCACACGTTCGAGCTTTTCGTCATGGGTAAAAACCGCTACACCGGCGCTGTCGTAGCCGCGGTATTCCAGGCGCTTGAGGCCTTCGAGCAAGATTGCAGTGATGTTGCGTTCAGCAACGGCGCCGACAATTCCACACATGCTATTTCTCCTGGCTGACAGGCGCGCAGATCACAGTAATGCCGCGCGCCTGAATCTGATCGCGGGCCTCTACGGGCAGGCGATCATCGGTAATGAGGGTATGGACGCTGCTCCACGGCAGTTCCAGGTTGGGGATTTTCCGGCCGATCTTGTCGGCCTCCACCATCACGATCACCTCGCGGGCTACCTCAGCCATCACACGGCTGAGGCCCAGCAGTTCGTTGAAGGTGGTGGTACCACGAACCAGATCGATGCCGTCGGCGCCGATGAACAACTGGTCGAAGTCGTAGGAACGCAGAACCTGCTCGGCGACCTGGCCCTGGAACGACTCGGAATGAGGGTCCCAAGTGCCACCGGTCATCAACAGCACCGGTTCATGCTCCAGTTCGCTCAAGGCGCTGGCAACGTGCAGGGAATTGGTCATCACCACCAGGCCGGGTTGCTGGCCGAGTTCAGGAATCATGGCTGCCGTGGTGCTACCGCTGTCGATGATGATGCGCGCATGTTCGCGGATCCGCTTCACGGCGGCCCGGGCAATGGCTTGTTTGTATTTGGAGACGGTTTGCCCGTTATCAGCCACCAGCTCTTGCGGCATGGGGACTGCGCCACCGTAACGTCGCAGCAACAAGCCGTTGGTTTCCAGGGCGGCGAGATCCTTGCGAATCGTAACCTCCGAGGTTTCGAAGCGCTTGGCCATTTCATCCACGCTCACCTCGCCCTGCGCTTGGAGCAAGGCGAGAATATTGTGGCGGCGTTGTGGCGTGTTGCGCTTTGACATGGCTAGATAAGTTTCGATTCGAAAGATAACGTAACTAATCAAAACCTATTGCAGTGAAATCGTCAAGGTGAGGGAAGAAAAATTCAGAAATCATGCGTTTCCTGTGGGAGCGAGCTTGCTCGCGATTAGCGGTGGCTCAGCTGCATTAATGCAGGATTTACCGTCGCTATCGCGAGCAAGCTCGCTCCCACAGAGGGACCTGTGGATAACCTAGCTTTTGATTTTTACCGGCCGTTTCCAGCCGTCAATATTGCGCTGCCGGGCGCGCGCCACAGCAAGTTGAGACTTATCCACATCCTGATTGATGGTTGAACCTGCGGCCGTGTTTGAACCATCAGCGATGGTCACCGGCGCTACCAGCGAGTTATTGGAGCCGATGAACACATCCTCACCCAGCACGGTTTTCCACTTGTTGGCACCGTCGTAGTTGCAGGTGATGGTACCGGCGCCAATGTTGGTGCGAGCGCCGATTTCAGCATCGCCCAGGTAAGTCAGGTGACCGGCCTTGGCGCCTTCGCCCATGTGAGCATTCTTCAGCTCGACAAAGTTACCCACATGGGCGCGCGCTTCCAGCACGGTACCGGGACGCAGGCGGGCAAACGGGCCGGCATCGCTGCCTTCCCCCATGACCGCGCCGTCGAGGTGACTGTTCGCCTTGATCACCACGCCTTTGCGCAGGGTGCTGTCCTTGATTACACAGTTCGGACCGATCACCACATCGTCTTCGATAACCACCTTGCCTTCGAGGATGACGTTGATATCGATGACCACATCACGCCCCACGCTGACGTCACCGCGCACGTCAAAACGAGCCGGGTCGCGCAGGGTCACGCCTTGCGCCATCAGGCGGCGGGCGGCACGCAGCTGGTAGTGACGTTCCAGCTCGGCCAGTTGCCGACGATCGTTGGCGCCCTGCACTTCCATGGCGTCCAACGGTTGCTCGGTGGCTACCGTCAGACCGTCGCTGACGGCCATGGCGATCACATCGGTCAGGTAGTACTCGCCTTGGGCGTTGTTGTTCGACAAGCGGCCCATCCACTCACCCAGGCGCTCAGCCGGTACGGCCAAAATCCCGGTGTTGCCCTCGGTGATAGCGCGCTGGACCTCGTTAGCGTCCTTCTGCTCGACGATGGCAGTCACCTGGCCATCGGCGTTGCGCACAATGCGGCCATACCCGGTAGGGTCCTCCAGCACGACGGTCAACAAACCCAACTGCTGTGGAGCGACATGCTTGAGCAGGCGCTGCAAGGTCTCGACTTCGATCAGCGGCACGTCGCCATAAAGAATCAGCACCGTATCGGCGGTAATGAACGGCACGGCCTGGGCCACCGCATGACCGGTCCCCAATTGCTTGTCCTGCAGGACGAAATTCAGGTCATCAGCCGCCAGGCGCTCACGTACCGCATCGGCACCGTGGCCGATCACCACATGAATGCGCTGTGGATCAAGTTGCCGGGCGCTGTGGATAACATGGCCGAGCATGGAATTGCCAGCCACCGGGTGCAAGACCTTGGGCAGCGCCGAACGCATGCGGGTGCCTTGACCGGCCGCGAGGATAACGATTTCGAGAGACATGACTGGCTACCAATCCTGGGTGGTCAGCGGCTGCGACCAGAAGATGAATGTCGGGAAAAAGAAAAAGGGTAGCCGAGGCTACCCTTTTTAATCAATCGCACAGAAAGCAGACGGCTTAGCCGCCGAACTTCTTGCGGATCTGCTGGACGGTGCGCAGCTGGGCTGCGGCCTCGGCCAGACGAGCAGCAGCAGAACCGTAGTCGAACTCCG
The DNA here is from genome assembly GCF_030064125.1 of Pseudomonas sp. G2-4. Taxonomy (NCBI): domain Bacteria; kingdom Pseudomonadati; phylum Pseudomonadota; class Gammaproteobacteria; order Pseudomonadales; family Pseudomonadaceae; genus Pseudomonas; species Pseudomonas sp. G2-4. The sequence continues at coordinate 6,546,840 of NZ_CP125957.1, forward strand.
CGCCCCGCTCGTGCAAAGCCTTCTCGGCAGCCTTGACGGCTTCCTGAGCAGAGGCTTCATCCAGGTCGGCAGCACGTTGCACGGTGTCGGCAAGTACCATCACTCTGTTCGGCTGAACCTCGAGGAAACCACCGGAGATGTAATACACCTCGGCTTCCCCGCCCTGCTTGATCAAGCGGATCGGACCTGGTTTCAGATTCGTGATCAGCGGTGCGTGACCCAAGGCGATACCAAGATCACCCAGCTCACCATGCGCAATCACCATCTCGACCAGACCGGAGAAGATTTCCCCTTCCGCACTGACGATATCGCAATGGACTGTCATAGCCATCTGATTGCCTCAACCTAAATTAGCGCCCGTTACCGGGCGCCGGGATTACAGTTTCTTGGCTTTCTCGATCGCTTCTTCGATGCCGCCGACCATGTAGAACGCTTGTTCTGGCAGGTGGTCGTAGTCACCGTTGAGGATGCCTTTGAAGCCAGCAATGGTGTCTTTCAGGGAAACGTATTTACCCGAGGCACCGGTGAAGACTTCAGCCACGAAGAACGGCTGCGACAAGAAGCGCTGGATCTTACGAGCGCGGGATACCAACTGCTTGTCGGTTTCCGACAGTTCGTCCATACCCAGGATCGCGATGATGTCCTTCAGCTCTTTGTAGCGCTGCAGCACGTACTGGACGCCGCGAGCGGTGTCGTAGTGCTCCTGGCCAATCACGTTCGGGTCCAGCTGGCGCGAAGTCGAATCCAGTGGGTCTACCGCTGGGTAGATACCCAGGGAAGCGATGTCACGGGACAGAACGACGGTGGCGTCCAAGTGGGCGAAGGTGGTCGCTGGCGACGGGTCGGTCAAGTCATCCGCAGGTACGTATACCGCTTGGATCGAGGTGATCGAACCTTCCTTGGTCGAAGTGATGCGCTCTTGCAGTACGCCCATCTCTTCAGCCAGGGTCGGCTGGTAACCTACTGCCGAAGGCATACGGCCCAGCAGTGCGGATACTTCAGTACCGGCCAGGGTGTAACGGTAGATGTTGTCGACAAACAACAGTACGTCGTTACCTTCGTCACGGAACTTCTCGGCCATGGTCAGGCCGGTCAGGGCTACGCGCAGACGGTTTCCCGGCGGCTCGTTCATCTGACCGTAAACCAGCGCCACTTTGTCCAGAACGTTGGAGTCCTTCATCTCGTGGTAGAAGTCGTTACCCTCACGAGTACGCTCCCCCACACCGGCGAACACGGAATAACCGCTGTGCTCGATGGCGATGTTACGGATCAGCTCCATCATGTTTACGGTCTTGCCCACACCGGCACCACCGAACAGACCGACTTTACCGCCCTTGGCGAACGGGCAAACCAGGTCGATAACCTTGATGCCGGTTTCCAGCAGGTCGTTGCCGCCTGCCTGTTCAGCGAAGGATGGCGCAGGACGGTGAATGCCCCAGCGCTCTTCGGTGTCGATCGGGCCAGCTTCGTCGATCGGGTTACCCAGTACGTCCATGATCCGGCCCAGGGTCGCTTTACCGACCGGTACGGAGATGGCAGCGCCAGAGTCGATAACGTCCAGACCGCGCTTCAAGCCTTCGGTAGAACCCATCGCAATGGTACGAACCACGCCGTCGCCCAGCTGCTGCTGAACTTCCAGGGTGGTTTCCGCGCCTTGTACTTTCAGCGCGTTGTAGATGCTCGGTACGCTGTCGCGTGGAAATTCCACGTCGATAACGGCGCCGATGATTTGAACGATACGTCCGCTACTCATAGCTGGATCCTCTGAATATTTGAACCGTTAAACCGCGGCAGCGCCGCCGACGATTTCCGAGATCTCTTGGGTGATCGCAGCCTGACGCGCCTTGTTGTAGATCAGCTGCAAATCGCTGATCAAATCACCGGCGTTGTCGGTAGCGTTCTTCATCGCGATCATCCGCGCCGCTTGTTCAGCTGCGTTGTTCTCGACCACCGCCTGGTACACCTGCGACTCCACGTAGCGGACCATCAAGCCGTCAAGCAGCTCCTTGGCATCCGGTTCGTAGAGGTAGTCCCAGTGGTGCTTGAGTTCCTGTTCCGGGGTCGCCACCAGTGGGATCAATTGCTCCACGGTTGGCTGTTGCGTCATGGTGTTGATGAACTTGTTGGATACCACGGACAGACGGTCAATCCGGCCTTCCAGGTATGCATCCAGCATCACCTTGACGCTGCCGATCAGATCATTGATCGACGGCTCTTCACCCAGGTGGCTGATAGCGGCGACGACGTTTCCGCCGAAGTTGCGGAAGAATGCCGCACCCTTGCTACCAACCACGCACAGATCGATCTCGACGCCTTGTTCACGGTTTGCAGCCATGTCCTTGACCAGGGCCTTGAACAGGTTGGTGTTCAAGCCACCGCACAGACCACGGTCACTGCTCACCACGACGTAACCGACGCGCTTGATGGCGCGGTCGATCATGAACGGGTGGCGATATTCCGGGTTGGCGTTGGCCAGATGACCAATAACCTGGCGGATGCGCTCCGCATAAGGACGGCTAGCAGCCATGCGCATTTGTGCCTTGCGCATTTTACTGACCGCCACTTTTTCCATGGCGCTGGTAATCTTTTGCGTGCTTTTGATGCTCGCAATCTTACTGCGAATCTCTTTTGCGCCTGCCATGTAACACCTATCAGGTTAGCAAGCGGGAGCCTTGCGGCTCCCGCTGCGGCTTACCAGGTTTGGGTGGCCTTGAACTTCTCGATACCGGCTTTCATGCCAGTGTCGATTTCGTCATTGAAGTCACCCTTCACGTTGATCTTCGCCATCAAATCGGCGTGATCGCGGTTGAAGTAAGCAATCAGCGCTTGTTCAAAGCTGCCGACCTTGGCGATTTCGACGTCAGTCAGGAACCCACGCTCAGCGGCATACAGCGACAACGCCATGTCAGCGATCGACATAGGAGCGTATTGCTTCTGCTTCATCAGCTCGGTAACGCGCTGACCATGCTCAAGTTGCTTACGGGTCGCTTCGTCCAGGTCAGAAGCGAACTGGGCGAATGCCGCCAGTTCACGGTACTGAGCCAGAGCGGTACGGATACCACCGGAGAGCTTCTTGATGATCTTGGTCTGAGCGGCACCACCCACACGGGATACCGAAACACCGGCGTTCACAGCAGGACGGATGCCCGAGTTGAACATGGCCGATTCCAGGAAGATCTGACCGTCGGTGATGGAGATCACGTTGGTCGGAACGAACGCGGAAACGTCGCCAGCCTGGGTTTCGATGATCGGCAGTGCGGTCAGGGAACCGGTCTTGCCAGTCACTGCGCCGTTGGTGAACTTCTCTACGTACTCTTCGGAAACGCGGGATGCGCGCTCCAGCAGACGGGAGTGGAGATAGAACACGTCGCCTGGGTAGGCTTCACGGCCTGGTGGACGACGCAGCAGCAGGGAGATCTGGCGGTAAGCCACTGCCTGCTTGGACAGATCGTCATAAACGATCAGCGCGTCTTCACCGCGGTCGCGGAAGTATTCGCCCATGGTGCAACCGGAGTACGGTGCCAGGAATTGCAGCGCAGGAGATTCCGAAGCACTGGCAGCCACGATGATCGTGTTGGCCAGGGCGCCGTTTTCTTCCAGCTTGCGAACCACGTTGGCGATGGTCGATTGCTTCTGACCGATTGCTACGTAGACGCAGAAAATGCCGCTGTTCTTCTGGTTGATGATCGCGTCGATCGCCAGAGCGGTTTTACCGATCTGACGGTCGCCGATGATCAGCTCACGCTGGCCACGGCCGACAGGAATCATGGCATCGACAGCCTTGTAGCCAGTCTGTACAGGCTGGTCTACCGACTTACGCCAGATCACGCCAGGAGCAACTTTCTCGACCGCATCGGTCTCGGTGTTGTTCAGCGGACCTTTGCCGTCAACAGGGTTACCCAGTGCGTCGACTACGCGACCCAGCAGTTCCTTACCTACCGGAACCTCGAGGATGCGGCCAGTGCACTTGGCGCTCATGCCTTCAGCAAGAGAGGTGTACGCGCCCAATACCACGGCACCTACAGAGTCTTGCTCCAGGTTGAGGGCCATACCGTAGACGCCGCCCGGAAACTCGATCATCTCGCCGTACATGACGTCGGCCAGACCGTGAATCCGCACGATGCCGTCAGATACGCTGACGACAGTGCCTTCGTTACGGGCTTGGGAGGTCACATCGAGCTTGTCGATGCGGCCCTTGATAATTTCACTTATTTCGGAAGGATTGAGTTGCTGCATTGCTCTGCTGCCCCTTCAAACTCAAGATTTCAATGCTTCGGCAAGTTTCGCGAGTTTGCCGCGAATCGAGCCATCGATAACCAGGTCGCCGGCGCGGATTACAACGCCCCCTATCAGGGACTTGTCTTCCTCGACTTGCAGGCGCACTTCCCGGTTGAGTCGTGCACTGAGAACCTTGGCGAGTTTGTCTTGCTGTTCTTGGTTCAATGCAAAAGCACTGGTCACTTCCACGTCTACCGACTTCTCTTGCTCGGCCTTGTACAGGTCGAAAAGAGCGGCAATCTCCGGCAGAAGCGGGAGACGGTCGTTTTCGGCAACGACGTGGATGAAATTCTGTACCTTGGCATCGAACTTGTCGCCGCACACGTCAATGAACGTGGCGGCCTTTTCTGCGCTCGTCAGTCGCGGGGCCTTGAGCACGCGCTGCATGGTGTCGTCTTGCGACACCGCTGCTGCCAGGCCGAGCATGGCTGACCAATTGGCCAGTTGCTGGTGGGCCTGAGCGTGCTCGAAGGCCGCCTTAGCGTAAGGTCGGGCCAACGTGGTCAGTTCTGCCATGATCGCCCTCGCTTAGATTTCAGCAGCCAGTTGGTTAACCAGCTCTGCGTGCGCGTTTTGATCGATTGTGGCACCCAGGATCTTCGAAGCACCGCCAACGGCCAGGCTACCCACTTGGGCACGCAGCGCGTCTTTGACACTGTTGATTTCCTGTTCGATCTCGGCCTGAGCCTGAGCCTTCACACGGTCAGCTTCGACGCGAGCCTGTTCACGGGCTTCGTCGACAATCTGGGTACCGCGTTTCTTGGCTTGCTCGATGATTTCAGCTGCTTGAGCTTTCGCTTCGCGCAGTTGCTGACCCACTTTTTCATGGGCCAACTCCAGGTCGCGAGCTGCACGGCTGGCAGCGTCCAGACCATCAGCGATCTTCTTTTGACGTTCGTGCAATGCCGCAATGACCGGAGGCCATACGAACTTCATGCAGAACAGTACAAAAATCAGGAACGCAACGGACTGGCCAATCAGGGTCGCATTAATGTTCACGCCAACACCTCGCAGTTACGTTGTCCATCACACCAATTCACTCGAAACATCCGAGCAATTAGCCAGCGATTTGACCAACGAACGGGTTCGCAAAGGTGAAGAACAGAGCGATACCAACACCGATCATGGTCACGGCGTCGAGCAGACCGGCCACGATGAACATTTTGACTTGCAGCATCGGAACCATTTCTGGCTGACGCGCAGCGCCTTCCAGGAACTTGCCGCCCAGCAGGCCGAAACCAATTGCGGTACCCAGTGCGCCCAGGCCGATCAACAGTGCAACAGCGATAGCGGTTAGACCAACTACAGTTTCCATCTTTCCTCCCGACTTTTACGTCGTATGGTTTAGGTTTTTTAGATTAAAGCGGTAAAACAAATCGTTTCATCAAGCCCGTTCGGGCCCCTTCCCGGGTGACCGGGAAGGACATCAGACTAGTCGAGACTGGCCTTAATGGTTTTCTTCGTGCGCCATCGACAGGTAGACGATGGTCAGCATCATGAAGATGAACGCCTGCAAGGTGATGATCAGGATGTGGAACACAGCCCACGCCCACTGCAGGACCACGCCCAGGCCACTGAGCCAGAGCAGGCCGCTGCCGAACATCACAGCGATCAGGATGAACACCAGCTCGCCGGCATACATGTTGCCGAACAGACGCAGGGCCAGAGAGATTGGTTTTGCAATCAGGGTCACGAATTCCAGCAGGAAGTTCACCGGGATCAGCAGAGCTTGGACCAGGATGTTCTTGCTACCGAACGGATGCAGAGTCAGTTCGCCGATGAAGCCGCCGATGCCCTTGACCTTGATGCTATAGAAAATGATCAGTGCGAAGACCGAGAGCGCCATGCCCAGTGTCGCGTTCGGGTCGGTGGTCGACACGGCGCGGAATGGGATGTGCGGGTCACCGGAGATGAGGATGGCCAGCTGAGGAATCCAGTCGACCGGTATCAGGTCGACAGCGTTCATCAGGAACACCCAGACGAAGATGGTCAGTGCCAGCGGTGCAATCACCGGGCTGCGGCCATGGAAGCTGTCTTTCACGCTGCCATCGACGAATTCGACCAATACTTCAACGAAGTTCTGCAGTGCACCAGGCTGACCGGAAGTCGCCTTCTTGGCCGCCATGCGGAAAAGAAGAACGAAGACCAGACCCAATGCGACCGACCAGCCGAGGGTATCGACGTGGAAAGCCCAGAAACCCATTTCCTTGGCTTCTGCTGCGGTGTGGGCGAAGCCCCAGCCGCCGTTGGGTAGCTGACCGAAGGTCAGGTTCTGCAAGTGGTGCTGGATATAGCCCGAAGCGGTTGTCTCTGCCATGGTTGCCTCAAACGCCCTAAGGTCTCGAAAGTCTTGTTCTCATTAGCAGGGGAGCGAACCAGCTAACCAGTTGGGTCAGCAAGAAGACACCGAATACAGCCAGTGGTGCCAACGGCTTCACACCTGCGAACGTCAATGCAAACAGCACTGCCGTCAAAATCAGTTTCCCTGCCTCGCCGGCATAAAAAGACCGGACGATGGCTTGGGCTGCTCGGGCGCCGGAAAACCGAAAGGCCCTATGAGCAAAATAAATATTGGGAAGCAAGGCTATCAGGCCTCCGCAAAGCCCTGAGTATCCGGCGACGACTCCTTTCCATTGCCAGAGCGCCAATGCGGCGATCAGTACAACGACGAACTGGGTCATCAAAACCGGGAAAACTGCCAGACGATGGAACGGCAAGCGGTTTGGCGTGCGGGTTTCCATCGCTTTTGCTCTCCAATGGTCGGCCGCCATAATTCAATAACTTGGCATAATTTGTGCCGACAAAATGCGCGCAGAGTATAGGGGCGGTTCTGCCCCTATTCAACTGCTAGGTAGTGATTTCCGACTGCGCGCTACATGAGCAATTGTTTCAGCGAATGTGCGCAAGGACACCCTGTAGCTCATCAAGTGAGTTATAGCCAATCACCAATTGCCCTTTGCCCTTCTTACCGTGGCGAATCTGCACCGCAGAGCCCAGGCGCTCGGCCAGGCGCTGCTCCAGGCGAGCGATATCCGGATCGGTTTTAGGCGCTTCGACAGGGGCCGGTTTGCCGCTCAGCCACTGACGCACCAGTGCCTCGGTTTGGCGCACGGTGAGGCCTCGTGCGACAACATGTCGCGCCCCTTCAACTTGTTGATTTTCCGGCAAACCGAGCAATGCCCGGGCATGACCCATTTCCAGATCACCGTGGGACAACATGGTCTTGATGACTTCCGGCAGCGCAATCAGCCGCAACAGATTGGCCACGGTTACGCGGGACTTGCCCACCGCTTCGGCGACCTGTTGCTGGGTCAACTGGAACTCCTGCTGCAAACGTTGCAGGGCCACGGCTTCTTCAATCGGGTTGAGGTCTTCACGCTGGATGTTCTCGATCAGCGCCATGGCAATGGCGGTTTCATCCGGCACATCACGGACCATCGCCGGGATGGTTTCCTGGCCGGCCTGCTGGCTGGCGCGCCAGCGACGTTCGCCGGCGATGATCTCAAAGCGTCCGTTGGCGATCGGACGCACCACGATCGGCTGCATCACGCCCTGGCTCTTGATCGACAGGGCCAGTTCTTCCAACGCCTGGGGATCCATGTCCCGACGTGGCTGATATTTGCCACGCTGGATCAGGTCCAGAGGCAGGTGCTGCAACTCGCGCTGATCGACCTGCACGGCCTGCTCTTCCAGCGAACTGACAGTGGGACCACTGAGCAGTGCATCCAGTCCACGTCCGAGACCTCGTTTCTTGACGGCCATGGGGTTTCCTTAAGTTGGCTGGGCTGCAGCGGTGCGTGGATTACGGCGCTGACGGCGAACCATCTCGCCTGCCAGGGCCAGGTAGGCCAGCGCACCGCGGGATTGTTTGTCGTAGGCCAAGGCCGGCATGCCGTAGCTCGGTGCTTCGGCCAGGCGGATGTTACGCGGAATGACCGTGTCGTAGAGTTGCTCGCCGAAGTGTTCCTTGAGCTGGGCCGATACGTCGTTCATCAGGCTCAGGCGCGGGTCGTACATGGTCCGCAGCAGCCCTTCGACTTTCAGTTCCGGGTTCAGCAGTTCGGCGATGCGCTTGATGTTATCCACAAGGTCGCTCAAGCCTTCAAGGGCGAAGTACTCGCACTGCATGGGGATAATCACCCCATCGGCGGCCACCAGGGCATTGAGGGTCAGCATCGACAGCGACGGCGGACAATCAATCAGGATGTAGTCGTAGTTTTCCCGGATCGGCGCCAAGGCGCTACGCAGACGGCTTTCCTTCATCTGCATTTCCAGCAGCACCACTTCGGCGGCCGTCAGGTCACGGTTGGCCGGCAGCAGTTGATAACCGCCGTGTTCGGAAAAATGCATAGCCTGACCCAGATCGCACTCTCCGATCAGGACGTCGTAGATGGAGTTTTCCAGGCCATGTTTATCCACACCGCTACCCATGGTGGCGTTGCCCTGTGGATCGAGATCGATCAACAGCACCCGGCGCTTGGTCGCGACCAGGGATGCTGCGAGGTTGATACAGGTGGTGGTCTTGCCCACACCACCCTTCTGGTTCGCTATCGCGAATACCTTAGCCATTCTTGCTTGTGTTCCCAATCATGCCGTGCGGCGCAGTATCAGCAGATGGCGTTGGCCTTGGCAACCGGGTACGGCCAAGGCGTGTTCGCTATCGAGGTGGAAGTCTGCCGGCAATGCTACCAGCTCATCGGCCGGATGAACGCCCTTCATTGCCAGCCAGCGCGTGTCGGCGTCGCCCAGATGGCGAGTCCAGTTGCTGAAGTTCTCCATGCTGCTGAACGCCCGGGAGATGATCCCGTTGAAAGGTTGTGCAGGCTGGAACGCTTCGACACGGCTGTGGATAACTTGCAGGTTATCCAGTTTGAGTTCGAGTTTGACCTGGGTGAGGAAACGGGTTTTTTTGCCGTTGCTGTCCAGGCAGGTCACTTGCGAGTCCGGAAACAGGATCGCCAATGGGATTCCCGGCATACCACCGCCACTGCCGACATCGAGCCAGCGACCGTTTTCGATGAAGGACATGACGCTCAGGCTGTCGAGCAGATGCCGGGAGACCATTTCATCCGGATCGCGCACCGCTGTCAGGTTGTAAGCCTTGTTCCATTTGATCAACAACGCCAGATAACCCAGCAATTGCGCGTGCTGGGCTTCGCTCAGGCTGACGCCGAGCTGACGGGCACCTGTGGATAACTCTTCGGCGTGTTGCGAGGTGACCATCGAACTCAAGCGCTTTGCTCCAACTGACGGCCCGCGCCGCGTTTTTTCAAATGAATCATCAACAGGGAAATGGCCGCCGGGGTCACGCCGGGGATGCGCGAAGCCTGGCCCAGGGTTTCTGGACGGGTTGCACCGAGCTTGCTCTGGATTTCTTTCGACAACCCGGAAATGCCCGTGTAATCGATATCCACAGGCAGCTTCGTGTCTTCACTGGCGCGCAGGCGGGCGATTTCGTCTTGCTGACGGTCGATGTAGCCGGCGTATTTGGTCTTGATCTCGACCTGTTCGGCCACCTGCGGATCTTCCGCGCCCTGGCCGGTGACTTCCACCAGCCCGACGTAATCGATTTCCGGCCGGCTCAAGAGATTGAGCAGGTTGTATTCGTGGGTCAGCGGCGTGCCGAATTTCGCTGCAATGGCATCGCCCTGCTCGGTACCGGGACGAACCCAGGTACTTTTCAGACGCTGCTCTTCCAGCTCGATGCTCTCGCGTTTCTTGCAGAACGCGGCCCAACGGACATCATCCACCAGCCCCAGCTCACGACCTTTCTCGGTCAGGCGCAGGTCGGCGTTGTCTTCGCGAAGGATCAGGCGATATTCCGCACGGGAAGTGAACATCCGATACGGCTCCTGGGTACCCAGGGTAATCAGGTCATCCACAAGTACACCGATGTACGCCTCATCGCGACGCGGGCACCAGCTGTCCTTGCCCTGGGCACGCAGTGCAGCGTTGGCCCCGGCCAGCAGGCCTTGGGCACCGGCCTCTTCGTAACCGGTGGTGCCATTGATTTGCCCGGCGAAGAACAGACCGCCAATGACTTTGGTTTCCAGGCTGTACTTCAGGTCACGAGGATCGAAGTAATCGTATTCGATGGCGTAGCCCGGGCGAACGATGTGGGCGTTTTCCATGCCGCGAATCGACTGCACGATCTGCAATTGCACATCGAACGGCAGGGAGGTGGAGATCCCGTTCGGGTATAGCTCGTGAGTCGTCAGGCCTTCGGGCTCGATGAAGACCTGGTGGCTTTCCTTGTCGGCAAACCGATGGATCTTGTCTTCGATCGATGGGCAATAACGCGGGCCAATCCCTTCGATTTCACCGGCAGCGGAATACATCGGCGAACGATCAAGGTTCGCCGCAATGATTTCATGGGTGCGGGCATTGGTATGGGTGATCCAGCAACTGACTTGCCGTGGATGCTGTTCCTTGTTGCCCATGAACGACATTACCGGGATCGGCGTATCACCAGGCTGCTCGGTCATCACCGAGAAATCCACGGACCGACCGTCGATACGCGGTGGCGTACCGGTTTTCAAGCGCCCGACACGCAATGGCAGCTCACGCAGACGATGAGCCAGAGCAATCGACGGCGGATCACCAGCGCGACCGCCGGAAAAGTTCTGCAAACCAATGTGGATAAGTCCACCGAGGAATGTCCCGGTGGTCAGCACTACGGAATCGGCGAGGAAACGCAGGCCCATTTGCGTGACGACACCGCGTACCTGGTCTTGCTCGACGATCAGGTCATCGGCCGCTTGTTGAAATATCCACAGGTTCGGCTGGTTTTCCAGGATCTCGCGGACAGCGGCCTTGTACAAAACTCGGTCGGCCTGGGCGCGAGTAGCACGCACGGCGGGACCTTTGCGGCTGTTCAACACGCGAAACTGGATACCGCCCTTATCAGTGGCCATGGCCATCGCACCACCGAGGGCATCGATTTCCTTGACCAGGTGACTTTTGCCGATCCCGCCAATGGCAGGGTTGCAGCTCATGGCGCCGAGGGTTTCCACGTTATGCGTCAGCAGCAGGGTTTTTGCTCCCATGCGGGCTGATGCAAGTGCTGCCTCGGTACCGGCATGACCGCCGCCGATGACGATCACTTCAAAACGGGAAGGGAAATCCACCACGCACCTCGTGCCTGCTTAATTCAGGTAATTCGGAAAATAGGTCTTGAGCCTGGCCAGAGCGTTTTTCGAGCCAGGTCGGCAAGTATAGGGACTTCGCCTTGCCTAAAGAACCCTTTGCACAAAATTTAACCAGCTGTGGAAAACTCGCGGTTAAAGAAATTAAAAAGAAAGAAATTTATAAAACCTTTGTTTTTATGTTTATTCTTACTGAGCCACTTATCTGTGGATAGATTGCTACAGACCTTTATTATCATAATGTACAGAGATTTTAAAACCTGTGGTCATGTGGCAATGAGAGGCTTGGATAACCGGTGTAAGCCTGTGGATGAATGGCATGGTTATCCACAGAGGCGGTTATCTTCAGTTTTCAAGGGGGTTTATCAACCTACCTTAAGGCCAGTTATTCACAGGGCTTAATCCGCTGAAATGGTCCTCTGCCGGACAGAACCTTGCCCACAGACAAGCCGCCACGAAGGGCAATCGTTCTGGACAGGAAGGAAACCGGACTGGGTTCGCCTCGATGTGCGGTCGAGTGACAGCCCGGTTTTTAGAGAAAGGAGGTTATTTGCCGATGCAGAAGCTGGAAAAGATTCGCCCCAGCAAGTCATCGGAGCTGAAAGCACCGGTGATTTCCCCAAGGGACTGTTGAGCCTGACGCAAATCTTCGGCCAGCAACTCACCAGCACCGGCCAGGGTCAATTGCGCGCGACCGTGCTCCAGCGCCGCGCTGGCGTGGCGCAGGGCTTCAAGGTGCCGACGGCGGGCGCTGAAGCTGCTTTCCGAGGTTTGCTCATAGCCCATGCAGGCCTTGAGGTGTTCGCGCAGCAACTCCAAGCCTTCTCCCGCCGATTTTGCGCTCAGGCTGATGGTCACATGGCCATCGCCGCTGACTTCCAACACAATCGCTTCCCCGGTCAGGTCGGCCTTGTTGCGAATCAAGGTGACTTTGGCCGGGTCCGGGCGGATCTCGAGGAATTCAGGCCACAGGGCAAATGGATCGTCCGCTTCCGGCGCGGTGGCATCCACCACCAGCAAGACCCGGTCGGCCTCGCCAATGGCCTTTAGTGCTCGTTCAACACCGATCTTCTCCACCTGGTCGTCGGTATCCCTCAAGCCTGCGGTGTCGACCACATGCAGTGGCATGCCGTCGATGTGGATATGTTCGCGCAGGATGTCCCGGGTCGTGCCGGCGATCTCAGTAACAATGGCGGCCTCACGACCGGCCAGAGCGTTCAATAGACTGGATTTGCCGGCGTTTGGCCGTCCGGCAATCACCACGGTCATGCCGTCGCGCAACAAAGCTCCCTGTCCCGCTTCGCGCAACACTGTGGATAACTCATCGCGTACCTTATCGAGCATGCTCAACACATGGCCATCGGCGAGGAAGTCTATTTCCTCTTCCGGAAAGTCGATCGCAGCCTCCACATAAATCCTCAAGCCGATCAATTGTTCGGTGAGGTTATGCACACGCTGTGAGAATGCACCCTGCAAGGAACGCAACGCATTGCGCGCGGCCTGGGCAGAACTGGCTTCGATCAAATCGGCGATGGCCTCAGCCTGGGCCAGGTCGAGCTTGTCGTTGAGGAACGCCCGCTCACTGAACTCCCCCGGCCGGGCCAGGCGACAGCCCAGTTCCAGGCAACGCTTGAGCAACATGTCCAACACGATCGGACCGCCGTGTCCCTGCAGTTCCAGGACGTCCTCACCGGTGAAGGAGTTGGGGCCCGGGAAATACAAGGCCAGGCCTTCGTCGAGCACCTGCTGGTCATCACTGAAGAACGGTCCGTAGTGGGCAAACCGCGGTTTAAGTTCACGGCCGCTGATAGCCTTGGCCGCGACACTGGCCAAAGGTCCGGAAATACGGACGATGCCGACCCCTCCACGACCTTGGGCGGTGGCAACGGCAGCAATGGTTTCACGCGGTACGCTCATAAACCGGTATCCAGACAAAAGTGGCAGATAGCAAAACGCCCCACTAGGGGGCGTTTTGTGTGGTTATCCACAGAGCAAGTTACGCCTCGGCTTTTTTCGCAGCCGCTTCGATCTTACGCGTGATGTACCACTGTTGAGTAATGGACAACACGTTGTTCACAACCCAGTACAGCACCAGGCCTGCTGGGAACCACAGGAAGAAGAAGGTGAAAATAATCGGCATCATCTTCATGACCTTCGCTTGCATCGGGTCCGGAGGTGTCGGGTTCAGCTGCTGCTGGATGAACATGGTCGCGCCCATGATGATCGGCAGGATAAAGAACGGATCCTTGATCGACAGGTCGGTAATCCACAGCATGAACGGTGCCTGACGCATCTCCACGCTTTCCAGCAGAACCCAGTACAGCGCCAGGAACACAGGCATTTGTACGAGAATCGGCAAGCAACCACCCAACGGGTTGATCTTCTCCTTCTTGTACAACTCCATCATGGCCTGGGACATTTTCTGCCGGTCGTCGCCATGTTGTTCTTTCAGAGCGGCCAGTTTCGGTGCCACTGCGCGCATGCGCGCCATGGATTTGTAACTGGCTGCCGACAATGGGAAGAAGATCCCCTTGATCAGCATGGTCAGGAAGATGATCGACCAGCCCCAGTTACCGACGAGGCTGTGGATATGTTGCAGCAGCCAGAAGATCGGCTGGGCAATGAACCACAGGAAACCGTAGTCCACGGTCAGTTCCAGACCTGGGGACAACTCTTTCAATACCGCCTGGCTTTTTGGACCGGCATACAGAATGGCACTGGTCTCGACTTTCGCACCTGGCGCGGCAGTCAATGCCGGGCCGGTGTAGCCGACGATGTAGTTGCCTTTGCTGTCTTTACGCGTCTGGACGACGTTGCTTTCGCCCTTCTGCGGGATCCAGGCAGTTACAAAGTAGTGCTGCAACCAGGCAACCCAGCCGCCCTGAACGGTTTCCTTGAGCTGCGCCTTGTCCATGTCTTTCATGGACACTTTCTTGTACGGCTCCGAACTTGTCCACAGGGCTGCGCCCAGGTAAGTCGCGGTACCGGTGGCAGTGCTCGACGACGGATCAGAACTGGCGTCACGCTTCAGTTGCGCAAACATCGCACCGGACCAGGACTGAGCGCTCTGGTTGTCAATCAAATAGGAAACGGTCACGTCGTACAGGCCACGTTTCAAGGCGAAACGCTTGATGTAGTTGACGCCGTCCTTGCTGAACTTCAGGTCCACGACCAACTGGTCCTGACCGTCAGCCAGTTGAAAAGTCTTCTTCTCGGCGGAGTAAACCGGGCGACCGGCCGGGCTTGCGTCCGGGCCATTGGTGCCAATCAGGCCACTTTGGGCCAAATAGGTCAGCTCGTTGCCGTTGTCGAACAGCTGGAACGGAATGTCCGGATGATCCTGGCGACGTGGATACAACGGCAGCTTCAGCTGGGCGATGTCACCACCTTGTGGATCGATTGCCAGTTCAAGCACATCGGTCTTGACCTGAATCAGATCCTTGCTCGCAGCCACGGGGGCTTCGGCTGGGGCACTGGTATCGTTTGCCGCGCGCGGAATATCGTCATTGCTGGCAGCGGTGGTACCCGTTGGGGTGTCCGGCAGGCTCGGTGCGGTATTGCTGGCTGCAACATTCTGAGTCGGCAGGGCAGCCTGGCCATAGTCCTGGTTCCATTTAAGGACCATGACGTAGGACACGATTGCCAGGGCGACGATCAGGATCGTGCGTTTGATATCCATGATTACTCGGCCATCGAAGAAGAACGGGAGGTAGGGATAGGCGGAACCGGGTCATAACCGCCGGGATTCCACGGATGACAGCGACCTAAACGACGAAAGGTCAGCCAGCCACCGCGCAGAAGGCCATGATTTTCTATGGCTTCATACGCGTAGCAGGAACAACTGGGGTAGAAACGACAGTGACTGGCCATCAGGGGACTAATGGCATAGCGATAAAACTGGATCGGAACGAGTGCCAGTTTACGCATCGGGACTGTCTACCCCTACAGTTTCGGTGTTGACTGCTGGTACTGGCTTGTTGCGTGCCAGACGCTTCCAGAGCTTGCCGAAATGCTGAATCAATTCGGGGTTTTCTACATCACCCAAACCTTTGCGCGCGACGATAACGATGTCCCAACCGACCAGTGAATCCTGGTTCAGGCGAAACGATTCGCGCATCAGACGTTTGAGGCGATTGCGCTGAACGGAGAGCTTGACGCTCTTTTTCCCGATAACCAGCCCTAGTCGGGGGTGATCGAGATCGTTGTTGCGCGCAAGGAGCAGGAGATTTTTCCCCGGAACCTTGCCGGTAGGGGAGTCAAAGACTGCCTTGAAATGCCGGGGGGTAAGCAGACGCTTTTCCCGACTGAAGTCCTGACTCACCTCCAGTGCCGGATTATCAAACTGCCAGACGCGCACGACCTTTGGCGCGGCGACGCGACAGGACGGCACGACCGTTCTTGGTAGCCATGCGAGCACGGAAACCGTGGGTACGAGCGCGTTTGATAGTGCTTGGTTGGAAAGTACGTTTCATGTCGTGTTACCTGGTTCGTCCACAACGGGCCGGAATGGCCCCCGTTTTAAGAGACCGGGGATTCTAGAGAAAGCAAGCCTCTAGGTCAATTTCCAACCAGCGTTTCCTTCAAATAGATCTCCAGCCGCTTCGATGGATTCACTCCGCAGCGCTAGATATAGAAATAAAGAAGGGAATTATTTAAAGCTTTTCTGTAAAGCTTATAAAAGCAAGGGTGGCCGTTGCCTGTGGATAACAGCGCTTAGCCCTTGTAATTCAGCATGTACAGAGAATGACAACTACAAGGGAAAGCAGTGGTCAGCCTGTGCTGCGCTGTCGGATAAGCTGTGTGTGGAATGGCTAGTTATCCACAGGGCGGTTACCCACAGACTTTCACCCCTACTTGTGCAACGACCTCAAGGGTGGTTATCCACAGAGCTTATCCACCGACCGCCTGTCGTCTTTCTCTCTGTTAAGGCATTGATAAATCATGGGCGATCAGCAACCTGCATGTGGATAAGTGGACGTCTGCTCGCTACAATGGCCGCTTGTTTTTGCCTCACCGGCTTTCAACTTAGGGGATATCCGTGTCAGTGGAACTTTGGCAGCAGTGCGTGGAGCTTTTGCGCGATGAGCTGCCTGCCCAACAATTCAACACTTGGATCCGTCCACTACAGGTCGAAGCCGAAGGCGACGAGTTGCGCGTCTACGCACCGAACCGTTTCGTTCTCGACTGGGTTAACGAAAAGTACCTGGGCCGGGTCCTTGAACTGCTCGACGAGCATGGCAATGGCATGGCGCCTGCGTTGTCCTTATTAATAGGTAGCAAGCGCAGCTCGGCGCCGCGGGCCGCACCCAATGCCCCGCTGGCTGCTGCAGCCTCCCAGGCCCAGGCCGTAGCGGCGCCGGTTAACCATGCTGCACCGGTCCCTGCGCCTGCTTCGAGCAAACGTAGTACGCAAAAAACGGCCGAGGTCAGCGAAGAGCCCTCTCGGGACAGCTTCGATCCAATGGCCGGCGCCAGCTCCCAGCAGGCTCCGGTGCGCGCCGAACAGCGCACCGTCCAGGTCGAAGGGGCGCTCAAGCACACCAGTTACCTGAACCGCACCTTTACCTTCGAGAATTTCGTCGAGGGTAAGTCCAACCAACTGGCCCGAGCGGCCGCCTGGCAGGTCGCGGATAACCCCAAGCATGGCTATAACCCGCTCTTCCTTTATGGTGGCGTGGGCTTGGGTAAGACCCACTTGATGCACGCGGTGGGTAACCACCTATTAAAGAAGAACCCGAATGCCAAGGTCGTGTACCTGCATTCCGAGCGTTTCGTGGCCGACATGGTCAAGGCGCTGCAACTGAACGCAATCAACGAGTTCAAGCGTTTCTACCGTTCGGTGGACGCCTTGCTGATCGACGATATTCAGTTCTTCGCCCGCAAGGAACGCTCCCAGGAAGAGTTTTTCCACACCTTCAACGCGTTGCTTGAAGGCGGGCAGCAGGTCATTCTCACCAGCGACCGCTACCCGAAAGAAATCGAGGGCCTTGAAGAACGCCTGAAGTCGCGTTTCGGCTGGGGCCTGACGGTAGCCGTCGAGCCGCCAGAGCTGGAAACCCGGGTGGCGATCCTGATGAAGAAGGCCGACCAGGCCAAGGTCGAGCTGCCTCACGACGCCGCGTTCTTCATTGCCCAGCGTATCCGCTCGAACGTGCGTGAGCTCGAAGGCGCCCTCAAGCGCGTGATTGCTCATTCGCACTTCATGGGCCGCGACATCACCATCGAGCTGATTCGTGAATCCTTGAAGGATCTGTTGGCGCTCCAAGACAAACTGGTTTCTGTGGATAACATTCAGCGTACTGTTGCTGAATACTACAAAATCAAGATTTCCGATCTGCTGTCCAAGCGTCGCTCGCGTTCGGTGGCTCGCCCACGCCAGGTGGCCATGGCCTTGTCCAAGGAACTGACCAACCACAGCTTGCCGGAAATTGGCGATGTGTTTGGCGGGCGTGACCACACCACGGTGTTGCACGCCTGCCGCAAGATCAATGAACTTAAGGAATCCGACGCGGACATCCGCGAGGACTACAAGAACCTGCTGCGAACACTGACCACTTGATGACCACCAGCGCAGCTTATTAAGGCAAGGGACTAGACCATGCATTTCACCATTCAACGCGAAGCCCTGTTGAAACCCCTGCAACTGGTCGCAGGCGTCGTCGAACGCCGCCAGACCTTGCCGGTACTTTCCAACGTGCTGCTGGTTGTCGAAGGCCAGCAATTGTCGCTGACCGGTACCGACCTGGAAGTCGAGCTGGTCGGTCGTGTGCAGCTTGAAGAGCCTGCTGATCCGGGTTCCATTACCGTACCGGCGCGCAAGCTGATGGACATCTGCAAAAGCCTGCCCAACGACGCCCTGATCGACATCAAGGTCGATGAGCAGAAGCTCGTGGTCAAGGCCGGTCGCAGTCGCTTCACCTTGTCGACCCTGCCGGCCAACGATTTCCCGGCGGTGGAAGAAGGCCCGGGCTCGCTGACCTGCAGCCTCGAGCAAAGCAAATTGCGTCGCCTGATCGAACGCACCAGCTTCGCCATGGCCCAGCAGGATGTGCGTTATTACCTCAACGGCATGCTTCTGGAAGTCTCCGCCGGGATCATCCGCGCCGTCGCCACCGACGGCCATCGCCTGGCGATGTGCTCGATGCAGGCCGATATTGGTCAACCCGACCGCCACCAGGTGATCGTGCCGCGTAAAGGTATTCTGGAGCTGGCCCGTCTTCTGACTGAGCCGGACGGCAACGTCAGCATCGTGCTCGGCCAGCACCACATCCGCGCGACCACCGGCGAGTTCACCTTCACCTCGAAACTGGTGGACGGTAAATTCCCTGACTACGAGCGTGTGCTGCCTAAAGGCGGCGACAAGTTGGTATTGGGCGACCGTCAGGCGCTGCGCGAAGCCTTCAGCCGTACCGCGATTCTGTCCAACGAGAAGTACCGTGGCATTCGCCTGCAACTGGCCAATGGTCTGCTGAAAATCCAGGCGAACAACCCGGAGCAGGAAGAGGCGGAAGAAGAAGTGGGCGTTGAATACAACGGCGGCTCCCTGGAAATCGGCTTCAACGTCAGCTACTTGCTCGACGTGCTGGGCGTGATGACCACTGAGCAAGTACGTCTGATCCTGTCTGACTCCAACAGCAGTGCGCTGGTGCAAGAGTCCGATAACGACGATTCGGCTTACGTTGTCATGCCGATGCGTCTGTAATCATGTTCAGCAGAAGCTAGATGTCTTTAAGTCGCGTCTCGGTCACCGCGGTGCGCAATCTGCACCCGGTGACCTTCTCCCCCTCCCCCCGCATCAATATCCTTTACGGCGCCAACGGCAGCGGCAAAACCAGTGTCCTGGAAGCCATTCACCTGCTGGGGCTTGCCCGTTCGTTTCGCAGCAGCCGCCTGTTACCGGTCATCCAGTACGATCAATTGGCTTGCACAGTGTTCGGGCAGGTGGAGCTCGCTGAAGGGGGTCACAGCGCCTTGGGGATCTCCCGAGACCGGCAAGGTGAGTTCCAGATTCGCATTGATGGACAGAACGCTCGCAGCGCCGCGCAGCTGGCTGAGATCCTGCCATTGCAGTTGATCAACCCGGACAGCTTCCGTTTGTTGGAGGGCGCGCCGAAGATCCGTCGGCAGTTCCTGGACTGGGGTGTGTTTCACGTGGAACCACGTTTCATGTCGACTTGGCAGCGCTTACAGAAGGCGCTGCGCCAGAGAAACTCTTGGCTGCGACATGGTACACTTGACGCCGTTTCGCAAGCGGTTTGGGACAGGGAACTGTGCCAGGCCAGCGCTGAAATCGATGAATACCGCCGCGCTTACATCAAAGCCTTGAAACCGGTCTTCGAGCAGACCTTAAGCGAACTGGTTGAGCTTGAGGGTCTGACGCTCAGCTATTACCGAGGCTGGGACAAGGATCGGGAATTGAGTGCCGTGCTGGCTGGCTCGCTGCAGCGGGACCAGCAGATGGGCCATACCCAGGCCGGACCACAACGCGCTGACTTGCGCCTCAGATTGGGCGCGCATAACGCCGCGGACATCTTGTCCCGGGGGCAGCAGAAGTTGGTGGTGTGTGCCTTGCGTATCGCCCAAGGGCACCTGGTCAGCCAGGCCCGTCGCGGTCAGTGTATTTATCTGGTGGATGACTTGCCGTCCGAGCTGGACGAAGCCCACCGTCGCGCACTTTGCCGCTTGTTGGAAGACTTACGCTGCCAGGTGTTCATCACCTGTGTAGATCACGAATTATTGAGGGAAGGCTGGCAGACGGAAACGCCAGTCGCTCTGTTCCACGTGGAACAGGGCCGTATCACCCAGACCCACGACCATCGGGAGTGAAGGCATTGAGCGAAGAAAATACGTACGACTCAACGAGCATTAAAGTGCTTAAAGGCCTGGATGCCGTACGCAAACGTCCCGGTATGTACATTGGTGACACCGACGATGGCAGCGGTCTGCACCATATGGTGTTCGAGGTGGTCGACAACTCGATCGACGAAGCCCTGGCCGGCCATTGCGACGACATCAGCATCATCATCCACCCGGATGAGTCCATCACCGTTCGCGATAACGGCCGTGGCATCCCGGTAGACGTACACAAAGAGGAAGGCGTTTCCGCCGCCGAGGTCATCATGACCGTCCTCCATGCTGGCGGTAAGTTCGACGATAACTCCTATAAAGTATCCGGCGGTCTGCACGGTGTAGGTGTCTCGGTCGTGAACGCACTGTCCGAACAGCTTGTTCTCACCGTGCGCCGCAGTGGCAAGATCTGGGAGCAGACCTACATCCACGGCGTGCCCCAGGCACCGATGGCAATCGTTGGCGACAGCGAAAGCACCGGCACCCAGATCCATTTCAAGGCTTCCAGCGATACCTTCAAGAACATCCACTTCAGCTGGGACATCCTGGCTAAGCGGATTCGTGAGCTGTCCTTCCTGAACTCCGGTGTCGGCATCGTCCTCAAGGATGAACGCAGCGGCAAGGAAGAGCTGTTCAAGTACGAGGGCGGCTTGCGTGCGTTCGTCGAGTACCTGAACACCAACAAGACGCCGGTCAACCAGGTGTTCCACTTCAACGTCCAGCGTGACGACGGCATTGGCGTGGAAATCGCCCTGCAGTGGAATGACAGCTTCAACGAGAACCTGCTGTGCTTCACCAACAACATTCCCCAGCGCGATGGCGGTACCCACTTGGTGGGCTTCCGTTCAGCGCTGACGCGTAACCTGAACACCTACATCGAGCAGGAAGGCCTGGCGAAGAAGCATAAAGTCGCCACCACCGGTGACGATGCTCGTGAAGGCCTGACCGCGATTATCTCGGTGAAGGTGCCGGATCCGAAGTTCAGCTCCCAGACCAAAGACAAGCTGGTCTCTTCCGAAGTGAAGACCGCGGTCGAACAGGAAATGGGCAAGTACTTCTCCGACTTCCTGCTGGAGAACCCGAACGAAGCCAAGCTGGTGGTCGGCAAGATGATCGACGCCGCACGTGCCCGTGAAGCCGCGCGCAAGGCCCGTGAGATGACCCGCCGCAAAGGCGCGCTGGACATCGCCGGCCTGCCGGGCAAACTGGCCGACTGCCAGGAAAAGGACCCTGCCCTGTCCGAGCTGTACCTCGTGGAAGGTGACTCTGCTGGCGGTTCCGCCAAGCAGGGACGCAACCGCCGGACCCAGGCCATCCTGCCGCTCAAGGGTAAGATCCTGAACGTCGAGAAGGCGCGCTTCGACAAGATGATCTCTTCCCAGGAAGTCGGCACGTTGATCACCGCGCTGGGCTGTGGCATCGGCCGCGAAGAGTACAACATCGACAAGCTGCGTTATCACAACATCATCATCATGACCGATGCTGACGTCGACGGTTCGCACATCCGTACCCTGCTGCTGACCTTCTTCTTCCGTCAGTTGCCGGAGCTGATCGAGCGCGGCTACATCTACATCGCTCAGCCACCGCTGTACAAGGTCAAGAAAGGCAAGCAAGAGCAATACATCAAAGACGACGACGCCATGGAAGAGTACATGACGCAGTCGGCCCTGGAAGATGCGAGCCTGCACCTTAACGAAGAAGCCCCAGGCATCTCTGGCGAAGCCCTCGAGCGCCTGGTCAACGACTTCCGCCTGGTGATGAAGACCCTCAAGCGCCTGTCGCGCCTGTACCCACAGGAACTGACCGAGCACTTCATCTACCTGCCGGCTGTCAGCATGGAGCAGCTGTCCGATCACGCGGCGATGCAAGATTGGCTGGCCCAGTATGAAGTTCGCCTGCGCACCGTAGAGAAGTCTGGCCTGGTCTACAAAGCCAGCCTGCGCGAAGATCGTGAACGTAACGTCTGGCTGCCGGAGGTCGAACTGATCTCCCATGGCCTGTCGAACTACGTCACCTTCAACCGCGACTTCTTCGGCAGCAATGACTACAAGACCGTTGTATCCCTCGGCGCGCAACTGAGCACGCTGTTGGATGATGGCGCCTACATTCAGCGCGGCGAGCGCAAGAAAGCCGTCACCGAGTTCAAGGAAGCCCTTGAATGGCTGATGGCCGAAAGCACCAAGCGCCATACCATCCAGCGCTACAAAGGTCTGGGTGAAATGAACCCGGATCAGCTGTGGGAAACCACTATGGACCCAAGCTCGCGCCGGATGCTGAAAGTCACCATCGAAGACGCCATTGGCGCGGACCAGATCTTCAACACCCTGATGGGTGATGCGGTCGAACCTCGCCGTGACTTCATCGAGAGCAATGCGTTGGCGGTGTCTAACCTGGATTTCTGATCCAGCAACCGCTCCAACGAAAAAAGGCCAACGCTCATGCGTTGGCCTTTTTTTATACCTGAAACAACAAGGTATTCCCTCGACAGACCGACGGGTCAGTAAGCGGGTAACCCAGTAACACCCCAACACAAAATCTTTTAATTCAATGAGTTAAGAATATGACGTGGGCCCCGGCATACGGGGAGATGGCAATCCCTGGCGTAGATCTTGCGTATTAAATAAATTACACATCGTTTTTTTAAATTTACACAGAAAACGATGGTCCGAGGTGGTACGAATAAATCTAATACCAAGGGTAGTCTCAATGAGCGGTACGCAAACATCCAACACTCTGGAGCAAGGCCTTAAACCACGGCATGTGACCATGCTATCCATCGCCGGCGTAATTGGCGCCGGCCTTTTCGTCGGCTCCGGCCACGCTATCGCAGCGGCCGGTCCGGCCGTGCTGTTGGCCTACGCTGCCGCGGGCGCACTGGTGGTGCTGGTGATGCGGATGCTGGGCGAAATGGCGGTGGCATCGCCGGACACCGGTTCATTCTCGACTTATGCCGACCGTGCGATCGGTCACTGGGCCGGTTTCACCATCGGCTGGCTCTACTGGTGGTTCTGGGTCCTGGTTATTCCGCTGGAGGCCAACGCGGCCGCGACCATCCTGCACGCCTGGTTCCCCAACGTGGCCATCTGGGCCTTCACCCTGGTCATCACCCTACTGCTGACGGTCACCAACCTGTTCAGCGTGAAGAACTACGGCGAGTTTGAGTTCTGGTTCGCCCTGGTCAAGGTTGTAGCGATCATTGGCTTCATTGGCCTAGGCATCCTGGCGATCTTTGGCTTGCTGCCCAACAGCGAGGTTAGCGGCGTTTCTCACCTGTTTGATACCCAAGGCTTCCTGCCCAACGGTATGGGCGCGGTGCTGGGGGCGATCCTGACCACCATGTTTTCATTCATGGGCACCGAGATCGTGACCATTGCGGCCGCCGAATCGAAGAACCCTGGCCAGCAGATTTCCAAGGCGACCAACTCGGTCATCTGGCGGATTGGCTTGTTCTATCTGGTGTCCATCTTCATCGTCGTGGCCCTGGTGCCATGGAACGATCCGATTCTTACCAGTGTAGGTTCCTACCAGACGGTGTTGGAGCGCATGGGCATCCCGAATGCCAAGCTGATCGTCGATATCGTGGTCCTGGTGGCGGTTACAAGCTGCCTGAACTCCGCGTTGTATACGGCTTCGCGCATGATGTTCTCGTTGGGCAAGCGCGGTGATGCACCGGCCGTTTCCCAGCGTACCAACAAGAGCGGCACACCTTACTGGGCTGTGATTCTGTCGACCACTGCAGCCTTCGTTGCAGTGTTCGCCAACTACGTGGCCCCGGCCGCTGTCTTTGAATTCCTGCTGGCCAGTTCGGGTGCCATCGCGTTGCTGGTGTACCTGGTCATTGCGGTTTCGCAACTGCGTATGCGCAAACAGCGCATGGTTCGCGGTGAGAAAATCGCCTTCAGCATGTGGCTGTTCCCGGGCCTCACCTACGCGGTGATCGTGTTCATCGTCGTGGCTTTGACCATCATGCTGTTCCAGGAGGCCCATCGCGTGGAGATTCTTGCGACCGGTCTGCTGAGTGTGTTGGTGGTGATATCCGGCGTGCTGATACAGCGTCGCCGGATCGCAAAAGCAGGAAGCTTGGTACCGACGATCGGGTGATATCCGTTGTGTGTGGCGAGGGAGCTTGCTCCCGCTTGAGTGCGAAGCGCTCACAAAAAAGGGGCTGCTGCGCAGCCCAGCGGGAGCAAGCTCCCTCGCCACGGGGATGCCATCCAGTATGAGCCGTCGGTTTCCTAACTGGCCACCGACGCCTCACTGCCTGCCGCCACACTCTCCAACCGATACCCATACCCGTAAATCGTCAGCAGCTGCCAACCTCGATCCGCCGTCAGCCCGAGCTTGTTGCGCAGGCGATAGATGTGGGTGTCGAGCGGACGCGACGAGGTCATTTCCTCGTGGGTCCAGAAGCGCTCGTAGAAATACTCCCGGGACAGCGGACGGCCCAGATTGGCGAACAGGCAACGGGCCAAACGGTATTCCCGTTCGGTCAGGCTGATGGGGATGCCGGCGCGGGTGACGGTCAGTTCAGCGTCGTCGAACTCCAGATCGTTGAACACCAGCACATCGCTGGCGGGGGTGCGCTGTAGGTTGTGACGGCGCAGCACGGCTGTGACCCGCGCCTTGAGTTCGTTGGGCCTGAAGGGTTTGCTGACATAGTCGTCAGCGCCGGCGTTGAGGGCCTGGACGATGTCGTGCTCGCCGTCGCGGCTGGTGAGCATGATGGCCGCCGGTGGCGAGTCCATGTGCTCGCGTGTCCAGCGCAGCAGCGACAACCCGCTGATATCGGGCAATTGCCAGTCGAGGATCAACAGGTCGAAGGTTTCCCGGCGCAGTTGGCGCAACAGGTCTTCGCCGCGTTCAAAACTATGCAGGGTCCAGGCTTGCTCGTTCTTGCTGGGGATTTGTTGCAGTGTCTGTTCCACCCGGCGCAGTTCGGCCGGTTCGTCATCCAGTATGGCGACACGCATGGGACGCGATTCCTTGATCTCGGGAGTAACGGACATCTCAGGGTTTATGCAATCTGGATCAGCTTGCGGCGTGCCAGCTGATTCATGCCATTGCCCTGTCGCTGGCTGCGACAATACCGGCTCGCGGCGTTCAGGGAAAGCCAGCTGCGCGCTACCTGGCGAGTCCGCTATAGTCTGGGGCTTTCTTTCGTCCCGTCGTTCCACTGTTCAGTCAGAGTGCCTATGAGCAACCAGCGTCGCCGTGAAAGTCGTGAACCGACCCAGGTCCAACGATTGTTTCGACAATTGGTGCGGGAGTGGTTGTGGATAAGTTTGCTTCTACTGCCGCTCACTGCCCTGCTGTCGTTCACTACCCAGACCATGAGCAACGGGTCGGTTGCAGCCTTGTTGTCGGTGTGCCTGGTAGCCTGCGTATTGGGATTGCTGCTGCTGCGCCCGCAGCTGGCGCTATGGACGACGGTGGGGGGCATGGGCCTGGCACTGTTGCTCAGCGCGGTGCTGGGCGCGGAGGGCTGGTGGTGGTCGCCGATGGCCAGTGTCTTGGGCATGTTGTTGGGTTACCTGATCTGGAACTGGCGGCGTCTGAGCGTAGTGCTGGCCTATTTCGGCTGGGAGTTGGCGCGCCTGGATGGGGAGCCGAAGGTGTTCCCGGAACGTCGCCGTGCCCCGTACACCGGCAGTGACCGCCTGCAGGGCCAGATCATGGCCCTGGAACAAGCCATGAGTCGAACGCGGGACACGCGCCGTTTCATCGCCGACGGCCTGGAATACCTGCCCGTGGCAACCATGATCAGCGACCCTCAAGGCAAGTTGTTGCTCGGTAACCGCAAGGCACGTGATCTCTTCGGCCATGGCCTGGCGGGCGGTGATGTGCTGGAGCATCTCGCGCAACTGGGTTACCCGGCGCTGGAGCGAGGGCCCCATCGGTTATCCACATTGCCGTTGGTGGAGTTTCGCGACACTCGCGAGCGCAGCTTGCGTCTGGAACGGGCCGCCCTATTGCCTGTCGACGGCGATGCGCCGATTGGCTGGCTGCTGAGCCTCACCGATCTGAGCGCGGAGCGAGAAGCCGAAGAGCAACGCAGCGTCATGCTGCGTTTTCTGTCCCATGATCTGCGTGCGCCTCACTCGGCGATCCTCGCGTTACTGGATGTGCAACGCCATCAGGCGGGCGATACCAACCCGGTGTTCGATCAGATCGAGCGCCAGGTGCGTCGCGCCCTGGACCTGACCGATGGCTTCGTGCAATTGGCCAAGGCTGAATCCGAGGCTTATCAATTTCAACCGACGTTGTTCGCCATGCTGGTTCTGGACGTGGTCGACCAGGCATTGCCCATCGCACAAGCAAAACGCATTCAACTCAGCCACGAAATACACAACGAAGAAGCGATGGTGAAAGCAGACCAATCTTTGCTGACCCGTGCGCTCTTCAATCTGCTGGAAAATGCCATCAAGTACAGCTCGCCCGACTCCTGCATTTCGCTGCAGGTCCATTGCACGATGGGTTGGTTGACCTGCACTGTCGCTGACCAAGGCAAGGGCATCAGCGTCGAAGAACTGCCGGACCTGTTCACCCAGTACCGACGATTTTCATCCGCTCAGGGAGTGGATGGCATTGGCCTGGGACTGTCGATGGTCAAGGCGGTGGTTGACCATCATGGCGGAAAAATCGAGTGCCACAGTGTGGTGGGTAAAGGCACGACGTTTAGCTTGGGATTCCCCTTGCTGGAAGACTAAAAAAAATCGCTGCCCTCAGCAGGAAGTGCCGATGGCAGCGATCTTTTTTGGAGCGCTATAAAAACTTATGCACCTTTTTGGCCGTTTTATGTGTTTATGAAATATGTATAAAAAACATAGTCTTAGAACATAAAAGCGACGCTTTCAGGGAAAACGGTACACAGCTTATCCACAGATCTCAAACAGCGATTTGATCCGTAGCAGTGGGAGCTGCGGGCAGTGAACCCATCTCCCGTTGCGTCTGTTCATTCCAGGCTTGTACACGGTCGTTAAGCTCGGCGATGGCCCGAGGCCCACTGCCTTGGGCATACATCGGCGCGCCGATCACCACCGTGATGACCCCCGGCGTTTTTATCCAGCCAGCCTTGGGCCAGAATTTGCCGGCATTGTGTGCAATCGGCAGTACCGGCAGATCCGCATTCACCGCCAACGCGCTACCGCTGCGGGAGAATTTTCCGACCGTTCCATAAGGAACACGAGTGCCCTCGGGGAAGATCAGTACCCAAGTCTTGTCCTTGAGCAGTTCGTCACCCTTCTTCGCCACTTGCTTGAGCGCCACCTTGGGATTGTCGCGATCGATGGCAATCGGACGCAGCATTGCCATGGCCCAGCCGAAGAACGGCACGAACAACAGTTCGCGCTTGAGCACTTGGCTCAACGGCTCGAAATAGGCCGAGAGGAAGAATGTCTCCCAGGTGCTCTGGTGATTGGACTGGATCACGCAGGGCCGGTCAGGCACGTTCTCAGCGCCCTTCACTTCATAGCTGATGCCCAGGAACACCTTGCTCAACCACAGTGCGCAACGGCACCAGTACACATTGATAAAACGGTAGCGCGCCCTGAACGGCAAGAAAGGCGCGATAAAGAAACTCAGGGAGCACCACAGCAAGGAACTGGTGCCCAACAGCAGGTAAAAGAGAAAGGTTCTGATGGCCTGCAATATCGACATAGCGGCATTTACCGTTGCGGGCAATGCCCGCCTGTTCAAGCGCTTCCCGAACAATCCTTGATCAGGTTGTCTTGGGAGCTCTAATTGTGGATAAGTTCAGCGGCAATCGCCGCCAGGTCGTCAAAAATCAAGGTGCCCACCGGCAGGGTCTTGCCCAGAGTCTTCTCGCCTTTCCCGGTCTTTACTAAAACTGGCTGACAATCGACGGCTTTGGCCGCCTCCAGGTCACCGAGGCTGTCGCCGACGAACCACACACCCGCCAGCGGCACATCATAATGCTCGGCAATGGCCTTCAACATGCCCGGCTTGGGCTTGCGGCAATCGCAGCCTTCGTCCGGCCCGTGAGGGCAATAGACGATCAGCCCGACTTCCCCGCCCTGCTCGGCCACCAATGCGCGCAAGCGCTCATGCATGGCGTCCAGCACGGCGAGGTCGTAGTAACCGCGAGCAATGCCCGACTGGTTGGTGGCCACCGCCACCGTCCAGCCGGCCTTGCTCAACTGCGCGATGGCTTCGATCGAACCGGGCAGCGGCAACCACTCCTCCACCGATTTGATATAAGCGTCGGAGTCGTGATTGATCACCCCGTCCCGATCGAGAATCAGCAGTTTCAAGGCTTACCCCAGCAGCGAAATATCGGCGACGCCGAGGAACAAACCACGCAGGCGCGCCAAAAGCGCGTAACGGTTGGCCCGTACGTTGGCATCTTCGGCATTGACCATCACTGCTTCGAAAAACGCATCCACCGGTTCGCGCAGTGCCGCCAGGCGCGTCAGGGTTTCATTGTATTGACGTGCCGCCGCCATTGGCTGGACAGCCTGGTCCGCCTGCTGGATCGCCGAATACAGGGAGAACTCATTGGCGTTGTCGAAGTATTTGGCTTCGACGGTGGCCGCGATCTTGCCTTCGGCTTTGCTCAGCAGGTTCGACACACGCTTGTTCACCGCTGCCAACGCTGCAGCTTGCGGCAGTTGGCGGAACGCCTGCACCGCTTGTACGCGCTGGTCGAAATCCAGGGCCGAACCCGGCTTCAGTGCACGCACCGACAGGTAGGTCGCGACATCGACGCCTTCGTCTTCATAACGCGCACGCAGGCGGTCGAAGATGAATTCCAGCACGGCATCCGCCAGGCCGGCCGACTTGACCTTGCTGCCGAACGCGTTGACGGCGAACGCCACGGCGTCGTTCAGGTCCAGGTCCAGTTGCTTGTCGATCAGGATCCGCAGCACGCCCAGTGCCGCACGACGCAAGGCATACGGGTCTTTGCTGCCGGTAGGCAGCATGCCGATGCCGAAGATGCCGACCAGGGTGTCGAGCTTGTCGGCGATGGCCACGGCCGCACCGGTCAGGGTGGTCGGCAGTTCAGCGCCGGCACCGCGGGGCATGTACTGCTCGTTCAGCGCCAGGGCTACGTCTTGTGGCTCGCCATCATTGAGGGCGTAGTAGTAACCGGCGACACCTTGCATCTCCGGGAACTCACCGACCATCTCGGTGGACAGGTCGCACTTGGACAGCAGTCCGGCACGGGCCGCGCGCTGGGCGTCGCCGCCGATGCGCGGGGCGATGAACGCCGCCAGTTTCGATACGCGCTCGGCCTTGTCGTAGACGCTGCCGAGTTTTTCCTGGAACACCACGTTCTTCAGGCGCTCGTTGAAGCTTTCCAGCGGCTGTTTCTTGTCTTGCTTGAAGAAGAACTCGGCATCGGTCAGGCGCGGGCGAACGACTTTTTCGTTACCGGCGATGATCTGCTGCGGGTCTTTGCTTTCAATGTTGGCCACCGTGATGAAGCGCGGCAGCAACTTGCCGTCGGCGTCCAGCAGGCAGAAGTACTTCTGATTGTCCTGCATGGTGGTGATCAGCGCTTCCTGTGGCACTTCGAGGAAACGTTCCTCGAACGAGCACACCAGCGGCACTGGCCATTCCACCAACGCGGTCACTTCGTCCAGCAGGTTGGCCGGCACGATGGCGGTGCCTTCCTGTTGGGAGGCCAGCTCTTCGGTGCGCTTGCTGATCAGCTCGCGACGTTCGTTGGCGTCGGCCAGCACGTAGGCGCCACGCAGATCGGCCAGGTAGTTGGCCGGCGAGGTGATGCGCACGCTCTGCGGATGATGGAAGCGGTGCCCACGGGAATCGCGACCGGCCTTCTGGGCCAGGATCGTGCAATCGATGACCTGGTCACCGAGCAGCATCACCAGCCATTGGGTCGGACGCACGAACTCTTCCTTGCGCGCGGCCCAGCGCATGCGCTTGGGGATCGGCAAGTCATTGAGGGAGTCTTCGACGATGGTCGGCAGCAGGCTGGCGGTCGGCTTGCCCTTGATGCTCTGGCTGTAGCGCAGCTTCGGGCCGCTCTGGTCGATTTCGCTCAGGTCCACGCCACACTTCTTGGCGAAACCGAGGGCGGCCTGGGTCGGGTTGCCGTCGGCATCGAACGCGGCCTGGCGTGGTGGGCCGTCGAGGTTGATGCTGCGGTCCGGCTGCTGGGTCGCCAGGGCGGTGATCAGCACGGCCAGACGGCGCGGCGCGGCGTAGACGTGCTTGGCTTCGAAGTTCAGGCCAGCGGCTTGCAGGCCTTTTTCGATACCGGCCAGGAATGCATCGGCCAGGGTGTTCAGGGCTTTGGGTGGCAGTTCTTCGGTGCCCAGTTCAACCAGAAAATCTTGAGCACTCATTGTGCAGCCTCCAGCTTAGCCAACACTTCATCACGCAGATCCGGGGTCGCCATCGGGAAGCCCAGCTTGGCACGGGCCAGCAGGTAGGCTTGCGCAACGGAACGCGCCAGGGTGCGTACACGCAGGATGTATTGCTGGCGCGCGGTCACGGAAATTGCCCGGCGTGCATCCAGCAGGTTGAAGGTATGGGACGCCTTCAACACCATTTCATAGCTCGGCAATGGCAGCGGCTGGTCCAACTCGATCAGGCGCTTGGCTTCGCTTTCGTAGAAATCGAACAGCTCGAACAGCTTCTCGACGTTGGCCTGTTCGAAGTTGTAGGTCGACTGCTCCACTTCGTTCTGGTGGAACACATCGCCATAGGTCACTTTGCCGAACGGGCCGTCAGCCCATACCAGGTCATAGACTGAGTCCACGCCTTGCAGGTACATGGCCAGGCGTTCCAGACCGTAGGTGATCTCGCCGGTCACCGGGTAGCACTCGATGCCGCCCGCTTGCTGGAAGTAGGTGAACTGGGTGACTTCCATGCCGTTGAGCCAGACTTCCCAGCCCAGGCCCCAGGCGCCCAGGGTCGGCGATTCCCAGTTGTCTTCGACGAAACGAATGTCGTGCACCAGCGGGTCGAGGCCCACGTGCTTGAGGGAGCCGAGGTACAGCTCCTGGAAGTTTTCCGGGTTCGGTTTCAGCACCACCTGGAACTGGTAGTAGTGCTGCAGACGGTTCGGGTTTTCGCCGTAGCGGCCGTCAGTCGGGCGGCGGCTGGGCTGCACATAAGCGGCGTTCCAGGTTTCCGGGCCGATGGCACGCAGAAACGTGGCGGTGTGGAAAGTGCCGGCGCCTACTTCCATATCGTAGGGCTGAAGTACCACGCAACCTTGCTCGGCCCAGTATTGCTGGAGGGCGAGGATCAAGTCTTGGAAGGTACGCACGGCTGGCGTAGGCTGGCTCACGAAATTCACCTGTTTCTTGGGCTGCGATTTAAAGAGCGGGAGTATACCCGATTCGTTCGTGCGCACGCCCCCTGGAGCCTTATGCCACGCTGCTTTTGGTGTTCTGACGATCCGTTGTACATGGCTTATCACGATCAGGAGTGGGGCACGCCGCTGCGCGATGCGCAGGGTTTGTTCGAGTTGCTTTTGCTCGAAGGGTTCCAGGCCGGACTGTCCTGGATCACCGTTTTGCGCAAACGCGAGCGCTATCGGCAAGTGCTGTTTGGCTTTGACGTGCAACGAGTGGCGCAGATGAGCGATGCGGAAATCGACGACCTGATGCTCGACTCCGGCATCATCCGCAACCGCCTCAAGCTCAAGGCGGCCCGGCGCAATGCCCAGGCCTGGATGGCCCTGGAAGATCCGGTGGCGTTTCTCTGGTCGTTCGTGGGCGACAAACCCATCATCAACCACTTCAAGGACCGCACCGAAGTGCCGGCCATCACGCCCGAGGCGCTGGCGATGAGCAAAGGCCTGAAAAAAGCCGGGTTCACCTTCGTCGGCCCAACCATTTGCTACGCCTTGATGCAGGCCTCGGGGATGGTCATGGACCACACCCAGGATTGCGACCGTTACGCCGAGCTGGCAAACGGTGGTTAGAATAGTCGGCTCGCAATACGACCCAAGAATTCAGGAGTGACCTGTGGATAAGTTGAAAGGCGCCTTGCTGGTCGGCGCTCTGCGGTTGTTTGCGCTGCTGCCCTGGCGCGCGGTGCAAGCGGTGGGCTCGGCCATTGGCTGGTTCATGTGGAAGCTGCCCAACCGCTCCCGCGACGTGGTGCGGATCAACCTCGCCAAGTGCTTCCCCGAGATGGACCCGGCCGAGCGCGAGCGCCTGGTGGGCCAGAGCCTCAAGGACATCGGCAAATCCCTGACCGAAAGCGCCTGCGCCTGGATCTGGCCGGCCCAGCGCTCCATCGACCTGGTGCGTGAAGTCGAAGGCCTGGATGTATTGAAAGAAGCGCTGGCGTCCGGCAAAGGCGTGGTGGGCATCACCAGCCACCTGGGCAACTGGGAAGTGCTCAACCACTTCTATTGCAGCCAGTGCAAACCGATCATTTTCTACCGCCCGCCCAAGCTCAAGGCGGTGGATGACTTGCTGCGCAAACAGCGCGTGCAATTGGGCAACAAAGTCGCGGCGTCGACCAAGGAAGGCATCCTCAGCGTCATCAAGGAAGTGCGCAAAGGCGGCCAGGTGGGCATCCCCGCCGACCCCGAACCGTCGGAATCCGCCGGCATCTTCGTACCCTTCTTCGCCACCCAGGCCCTGACCAGCAAGTTCGTCCCCAACATGCTCGCCGGCGGCAAAGCCGTCGGCGTCTTCCTCCACGCCCTGCGCCTGCCGGACGGCTCCGGCTACAAAGTCATCCTCGAAGCCGCACCAGACGCCATGTACAGCACCGACACCGAAACCGCCTGCGCCGCCATGAGCCAAGTGGTGGAGCGCTACGTGCGGGCCTACCCGAGTCAGTACATGTGGAGCATGAAGCGCTTCAAGAAACGCCCACCGGGCGAGGCGCGGTGGTACTGAAGGCAGGGTTCTAATTGTGGCGAGGGCGCTCGCTCCCGCTGGGCTGCGCAGCAGCCCCACCCCCAACCTTCAACCTAAAGCTTGAGCCCCCACTGTCGATAACCCATGTATCCGCCAATCATGGACCGATGAAATGGAACTCTCTCTTAGCACTGCCTCTATCACTCCAGCCAACACCAACCTCACCCGTTCCGAGCAGAAGTTGGTCACCCATCCTCCAGCAGGCTCCGTAAAGGAACTGGAAAATGGCGGCCCAGCGGCCATCTACCACCCCAGTGAAGAAACCCAGGCCATGGAGCAAACGCTGGTGGTCACCACCACCTGGGTGGGTCGATCCCAATCGCCCGATTTCCCTCGACTTGCCGAGATCACCGCGGGAGCGAAAAGCACGCTGACCACCTCCTTCGAGACATTCCAGTCAACGCTGTCGGCAACCGATCCGGACTTGGCCAGCAAGAAATACGGCTTCACCGTCGAGGCCGACGGCAAGCTGAAAGTGCTCAACACGGCCGGCCAGCTCAGCAGCTCGGAAATCCAGCGGCTCACCGATTTGCTCAATGAATCCGATGACCTGAAAGCCGCCGCCAATGCGTTCCGCGACGCCTCCATCGACATGGTCGACGCCGACTCACCATGGTCCGGTAGCTATCTGGGTCTCTACAACCTGACCAAGGAAAACTTCGCCAGCACCATCGATCTGGCGCCGATGCTCAAGCGCGCCGGCTCGGTGCCGCCCAAGGAATTTTCGGATGGGTTGTTTTTCAACCAACTGGCGTACAAAGGCGAACGGGCCACGCGCGAGACGGAAGCCGCGATGCTTGAACGGCGTGCTGCGCAGCGATTTACCGCGCAGGCTTGAACGGCAGGGTCGCGCGTGATCAGTAGCGGTCAGGAATTAATTCTGGAAAAGGATTAAGTGTGGTGAGGGGATTCATCCCCCGATAGGTTGCGCAGCAACCCCGTCATTGTGGCGAGGGGATTTATCCCCGCTGGGCTGCGCAGCAGCCCCAAGTTTGATCGTTTCCAAGCCTACCCTGAACCCCGTGGCGAGGGAGCTTGCTCCCGCTGGGCTGCGAAGCAGCCCCAACCGACCAAGCGCACAACCCAACGGAGGCGAAATGGATAACGCTCCAGGCAAACGCGTCATCGTCATCGGTGCGGGCATCGTCGGCGCATCCCTGGCCTACCACCTGGCGGCCAAAGGCGCGTATGTCACGGTCGTCGAGGCCAAAGGCATTGCGTCAGGCGTGACCGGCAGCTCATTCGCCTGGATCAACACCACACACGGCGACCCCGATCCTATTGCGCCATTGCGCGGTGCCGCCATCCAGGAATACCACCAACTTGAAACACAGCTACCCGGCCTGAAGATCCAATGGACTGGCGCCCTGTCTTACGGCGTGAGCACAAAAACTCCGGCAAACCGGATACCCCGATCGAGCATTCTCGAGCTTGAGCCAAACCTCAAGAACCCTCCTCAATTCGCTTCGTATGCAGCAGAAGAAGGCGCATTGGACGCCGTAGCAGCCACCCATGCATTGATCGCCGGCGCCCAGGCGAATGGAGCGCAAGTACTCACCCAAACGCCGGTTCTCGGCTTTAAAACCCAGGGTTCCACGGTGTTGGGCGTCGAAACCGCCGCAGGTATCATCGAGGCCGATATTGTCGTACTGGCAGCCGGCACAGGCATCAAGAAGCTGACCGACCTGCTTGAAGTGCCCCTGCCCATAGAAACTTCGCCGGCGATTTTCATCCGCTACACGTCGCAACCCAACGTGGTACGCACCCTCATCTCCAACCCGGAAATGGAAGTGAGGCAAACCCCAGAGGGTACGTTGCTGGCGGCCGAAGACTACCTGGGCGACGCCTTGGAAAACCAACCCTCGGAGATTGCGTTGCGAACGGCCAACGCCATCAAAAACGAGCTCCACGGCGTCATCTCCCTGGACCTGCAATCGGCTTGTGTCGGATACAGACCCATGCCTGCCGATGACATCCCCATCATTGGTTATCTTCCGCAGGTCGGCGGCGTATACGTGTGCGTCATGCACCCCGGCGTTACCCTGGCGGCGGTTGTGGGCCGTCTTGCCAGTGAAGAGATCATCGGCGACAAGCCTTCCCCTGCCCTCACTCCCTGCCGTCCGGATCGATTTTTTCAAGCTTAGTGAGGCGTGAATGGCCTAAGCTCGCCTACTCCCCAATCAGCCAAGGAAGCGTCAATGGGCATTCGCGGAAATGACCGTCAAATCGATAACATCGAGTTCAATGTCAACGACATCGCCCGAAGCAAAGCTTTCTATGGCAGCGTATTCGGCTGGCGTTTCGTCGACTACGGCCCGACCTATACCGAATTCAGCGACGGTCGCCTGACCGGTGGGTTCACGACCGGTGAACCTGTTCGCCCAGGTGGCCCGTTGATCATCCTGTACGCGGATGACCTTGAAGGCACCCAACTCAGGCTCGAAGCCGCAGGGGCCACCATCAGCCGTGAAGTGTTCGCCTTCCCGGGTGGCCGACGTTTCCACTTTATCGACCCAGATGGCTATGAATTGGCGGTGTGGTCGGCTTCCTGAGTGACTGATCAAAAACAGGCCCCGAGTAAAGATCTTTCCAATAAAACGAACCCGACTATTTGCGTCAGGTTCGTTTACTCCACTCAGGCTGTCCGTCACAACAACACCCACAAAGAGGCGCAAATCCCCAATCGCGTCCATGATTAACCCCCTGCGATATCGAAAGCGCTGGATGAACGACGATTCGAGACCCTCGAAGATCCATCTCTAACCCCGTTTAACTATCATCCAGCCAAAAATATCGCGCAGCCCCCAGGTCCATTCATCAAGGAGTTCCTCCCATGAAAATCGACTTCACCGGCCGTCACGTCTTAGTCACCGGATCCACCAGCGGTATCGGTTTCGCCACAGCCAAAGGCTTCCTCGAAGCCGGCGCCCAAGTGGTTATCAACGGTCGCAGCGAGAGCAGCGTGGAAGATGCGTTGCAGCGCTTGGGCGATCTTGCCTCAAGGGCCGACGGTTTCGTGGGGGACCTCAGCAACGAGCCGGGCTGCCAGGCATTGATCACGAAGTACCCGCGCTTCGATATCGTCATCAACAATCTCGGCATTTTCAAACAGCAGGATTTCTTCGAAACACCGGACAGCGAATGGCAACGCTTCTTCGAAACCAACGTGATGTCGGGCGTGCGTGTTTCCAGGGCCTACGCGCAGGGCATGGTCGAGCGGGGTTGGGGGCGGATTGTGTTCATCTCGTCGGAATCGGGCGTGAACATCCCAGCGGACATGATCCACTACGGCTTCACTAAGACCGCCCAACTTTCCATTGCTCGCGGCTTGGCCAAGCGGCTCGCTGGCACGGGCGTTACGGTGAACTCGGTGCTGCCTGGGCCGACGCTTTCCGAAGGGGTCGCCCAGATGCTCCAGGCAGACGTTGAGCGCACCGGGGAAAGCCTGGAAAAGGTCGCGGCAGATTTCGTCAATGAGCACCGTAGCACTTCGATCATCCAGCGCGCGGCGCGCGTCGAGGAAGTCGCCAACATGATCATTTACGTCAGCTCGGAGCAGGCTTCGGCTACCACGGGTGCGGCACTGCGTGTCGATGGTGGCGTGGTGGATAGCATCGTTTAGGATCCCACGACACGTTGCAAAAAAAACGCCGCTTCCTCATGAGAGATAAGCGGCGTTTTTTGTTTTGGAGACAACATGGGTTGATTTGACCGACTTTGGCGTGGTGAAGGGCTTGTTCAGCCCACTCTGTTTTCCATCAGGCGATCCGAACCACCTTCGGCTACACGGTTTTCGATCAGTCGGTCCGAGCCACCTTCGGCTACACGGTTTTCGATCAGTCGGTCCGAGCCACCTTCGGCTACACGGTTTTCGATCAGGCGATCCGAACCACCTTCGGCTACACGGTTTTCGATCAGGCGATCCGAACCACCTTCGGCTACACGGTTTTCGATCAGGCGATCCGAACCACCTTCGGCTACACGGTTTTCGATCAGGCGATCCGAACCACCTTCGGCTACACGGTTTTCGATCAGGCGATCCGAACCACCTTCGGCTACACGGTTTTCAATCAGGCGATCCGAACCACCTTCGGCTACGCGTTTTTCGATCAGGCGATCCGAGCCGCCTTCGGCTACGCGCTTTTCGATCAGTCGATCCGAGCCACCCTCAGCGAACGTAGGTTGAACAAATGAAGTGGCGAACGCATTGCCGAGGGACAGTGCCAGAAGCGAACCAACGAGTGTTTTGCGGAAAGTTTTCATGTCCTGATCCTTTTATTTGTATGTGAGTGAGTTAGACGGTGACGTGCAAACGGACGTCGACGTTGCCGCGTGTTGCGTTGGAGTACGGGCAAACCTGGTGAGCCGCGTCGACCAGCGCTTGAGCATCGGCTTGGTCCAGACCTGGCAGGCTGATGTGCAGGTCGATGTCCAGACCGAAACCGCCAGGGATCTGGCCGATGCCGACGTGTGCCGTGATCGAGGCGTCGGCAGGAATGCTGCGTTTGCTCTGGCTGGCGACAAATTTCAGTGCGCCGATGAAGCAGGCGGAGTAGCCGGCTGCGAACAGTTGCTCAGGGTTGGTGGCTTCACCACCGGCACCACCCAAGGCTTTTGGCGTGGCCAGTTTCACGTCGAGAATCTTGTCGCTGGAAACAGCACGGCCATCACGGCCACCGGTGGAGGTTGCGACTGCGGTGTAGAGAACGTTCATGGTGTTTCCTCTTGCTGAATGGGCTGATCGAATTTTGGTTTTTGGCTGCGCCAAATATTTGTGCGCTAACCAGTTGCGATTAAATTAACGCTCAAATAATTAGCGCGCAAGATAAATTTTCAAAAATTTAGCGGGATTTATTTAAATTATTGATCTTAAAAGAAATTTATTTTCACGAGGCGCAGTGCCGCCAGCTTGTGTGGGCCAGAGGTGAGCCAAGGGGAAGGAGGTGCTAGGGGATATCAGCAGGGCCAGCGCAATTGCAGGCCTTCGGAGAGAGGGAGTTCACAGCACAATGATGGTCTTCTGGATCGTTCCCGCGCTCTGCGTGGAAATGCCGCCAGGGACGCTCCGCGTTCCGCTTCTGGAAGGGGACGCAGAACATGGACACGAGCAAATCACGACTGATGAGGCAAAGCCAACCCGACTAAGCAACAGCCACTCGATTGCGCCCCAGCGCCTTCGCCCGATACAGGGCCTTATCCGCATCGTTCATCAAGCCGTGAAGATCCTTATTACAGGCCTCCGTCGACGCGACGCCAAGGCTGGCGGTTATGCAGTGAACAGGCTCGATCATCAAACCCGCAATTGTATCGATGAGCTGTTCTGCAATCTGGGTGGCGACCTCAATAGACGTATCCGGAAGCAGAATGGCGAATTCCTCTCCCCCTAACCGGCCGTGAACGTCCGTGGCCCGAAAGGACGAGCTGATGACCATCCCCATCTGGCGCAGAACCTGATCCCCCACCTGATGGCCGTAGGTGTCGTTGATGTGCTTGAAGTGATCCATATCCAACATGACCGCACACAACTCCAACCGGTTGGTTTTGCACTTGTTGTAGAGCTGTTGGGCATGTTCGAAAAAGGCGCGTCGGCTCTTCAGGCCGGTGAGTTCATCGGTTTGGGCTGCGCGGGTTGAAATGCTGTTCGCCTGTTCCATTTCACGGGTGAGTCGAAAAGCGGTTTCCAGTGCCTGGGACATTTTGTGTGCAGCGAGGGCAGCAAATGCGGTGAACACCAAAATCGACAGTGCCATGCCGACTTGAGTCGGGGACGGTTGAAAGAGAAGCCAGGCGGTGCACGGCAATAGAACCGAGCCAATGGAGACAAGCGTCATGTTGCGGTAGGCGGAGTAGCAAGACACCGCACTGACGGACATCCCGACAGTAAAGAGCATGACCAATGCCTGGGACAAAAGATCGTCTGCCGGCATGAGCGCTAATGCGCCGCCCCCCCAGATGCTGGCGGACAGCACCAGCGTGATCCAGTATTTGCGCTCCCAGCGTTCAGGCGTGCGCTCACTTTTGTCGCTGCGGACGTAGGCAACAAACAACGAGATGCGCAACAGCGTCGATCCGGTCAGGATGGCCAGCCACCAAAAGATAACGTTGTGTTC
The DNA here is from genome assembly GCF_030064125.1 of Pseudomonas sp. G2-4. Taxonomy (NCBI): domain Bacteria; kingdom Pseudomonadati; phylum Pseudomonadota; class Gammaproteobacteria; order Pseudomonadales; family Pseudomonadaceae; genus Pseudomonas; species Pseudomonas sp. G2-4. The sequence continues at coordinate 6,586,089 of NZ_CP125957.1, forward strand.
AAAACGATCCCAGCACAGCCAACTCAGCATGATGGCAGCGAGGTAGCTACCAAAAACGGCAGACACGGATTGGCTAAAGAGTTGCTGCAATCGGTCAGTTCGCACCTGCTCGGCTATGAAAAGCGCCTGGTCATTCCGTGATCTTGGGCCATGCATGTGATCCACCTGATCGTGACGCAACGAAAACGACGATTGTGGCACCCGGCCACCAATGCAAACAACTGAATTACACCCACGGCCCCGATTGAACCAAAACCCCGTGGCGAGGGAGCTTGCTCCCGCTGGGCTGCGTAGCAGCCCCACCCTTCTCACAGACAAATCGAATCAGGATCAGGCTGGAATCAATCCTGTTTCCCGATAGCTCAAAATCAGATCATCGAACAGACCGACATCCGCCCGAGTTCGCGCGATTAACTGAGCACCCGCAACAGCGGAGTAAATGGCGCGGGCGCGGCGTTCGCATTCTTTTGCACTGCCTGTTCCAGCATCTGCCAACAGCTGGGCGAGCCATGTCACATTAACGTCCGCAAAAGCCCTGATCTCTCGTGACACCTCCTCGGGAAGGTCTTCGTATTCGGCTGCCATGAAGCTGGACAGACAGAGCTTGTTGCCGTCCTCAAGCGACTTTCGAAAAATGGAGGGGTACAGCCGTACGCACTCCTTCGGATCGCTATTGGCGGCGCGGATCCCTTCAAGCCCCCGCAGCGTGTCCTGCCAGTAGCGTTCAGCAACCGCCGCAGCCAGGCCTGCCTTGCTGGGAAAGTGGTAGTAGATGCTGGCGTTCTTGATACCCACTTGGTCGGCAATGCTACGGAAATTGATACCGCTGTAACCGTGCAGTTGGGCTGCGGATCTAGCCGCCGCCAAAATGGCCTCTCGAGCATTTTCGTTCATGTTGCCACCTCGCTTCGAGTGTTCGACTCATTCATCCGCCCGGATTCTACTCCCTGATGCGCTTACCTGCCAATTGTCAGGTAGGGGCTTGACAGCGTAAATTCTCCGGCCCAGTCTTTACCTACCAATTGACAGGCAGGTGATCGAATCATGACTTCTTCACAGCAGCGCGTTGATGTTCCTACTCATCCCACGATGAAAATCTACGATTGGTTCAACGGCCCTTACCCCGCCCGAGTGCGCATAGCGCTGGCGGAAAAAGGCTTGTTACCGAAGATTGAATTCGTGTCGGTGAATCTCTGGACCGGCGAGCATAAGAAACCCGAGTTCCTGGCCATCAATTACTCCGGGACGCTGCCTGTGCTGGAACTGAACGATGGGACGCGGATCGCGGAGTGCACGGCGATTACCCAATATCTGGATAGCCTGGACGGTCATCCGACGCTGACGGGCGAAACGCCTGTGGAAAAAGGCATCATCCATATGATGACCAAGCGTGCCGAGATCGAGTTTCTCGATGCCGTCAGCGTGTATTTCCACCATGCCACGCCGGGCCTCGGCCCAGATGTCGAGCTATACCAGAATGCTGAATGGGGCGGCCGGATGCGTGATAAGGCGATCAGGGGCATGCGCTATTTCGACAACCTGCTCAAGGACCGACCCTTTGTTGCGGGTGAGACGTTCTCGATGGCCGACATTGCGGTACTGGGCGGCATGATCTTCGCTTCGCTGGTGCAGCTCCCCGTTCCTGATGAGTGTGCAGCGCTGCGAGCCTGGCACGCCAGGATGCAAGAACGCCCTAGCGTCCAGGTATGGCGTGCCATGGTCGAGGGTGGCCCTGCGTAGCACTAAAGAAAAACCCGACGCTATACGTCGGGTTTTTCGTGGGGCACGGCTTGGGTTACTCGACTTGCGACAGCTTGGCGTCGTCGCAACCGGCAGCACGGCACTCGCGCTCGACAGCTTTGAGTATGACGATACGCGCCTCGGTCTTCTCATTGGCACAGTCCAGGTAGAGCAGGCCATCGTTGGAACAGGCGCTGTCACGATTTTTGATCCACTGGATTTGAGCGGCTTTCACTTTTTTCTTTTGATCCGGGTTCAGGGCACTCATCGTCTTCTTGTATTGATCATTGATGTCCTGATCCGACTGAACCATTTTCAGCGACGCGCAATAGGTTCTGTCATAGGCGTTTCTAGGGTTATCGCAACTCATCGCAGATGCCGATGCTGATGCCATTGCCAGCAATGTCCCAACCAACAAAGACTTGATCACCATTTCTCTCCCTGAATGCCCTCTATTCATTAGAGGTCGCGGCGGGGAATTTATCATGGGGGTTGTAGAACAATGAAGCAGATCCTTACGAGCAAAAAAAAACGGGCCTGCATTCTCACGCAGCCCCGTTTTTTCACCATCCGATCAGATCAAAACGCCGGCAAAACCGCGCCTTTGTACTTCTCAAGAATAAAAGCCTTCACTTCCGGCGTATGCAACGCCGCAACCAGCTTCTTCATCGCCTCACTGTCCTTGTCATCCTCGCGAGCCACCAGAATATTCACATACGGCGAGTCGCTACCTTCAATCACCAGCGCATCCTTGGATGGATCAAGCTTCGCCTCCAACGCGTAGTTGGTATTGATCAACGCCAAATCCACCTGGGTCAGCACCCGAGGAATAGTCGCCGCTTCCAGTTCACGGAACTTCAGATCCTTGGGGTTCTCGGTGATGTCCTTGGTGGTCGACAGGATGTTGTTCGAATCCTTCAACTTGATCACCCCAGCCTTCGCCAGCAGCAACAGCGCACGGCCGCCGTTGGTAGCGTCGTTAGGGATCACTACGTTAGCGCCGCCCGGCAGTTCTGTCAGTGCCTTGTACTTGCTGGAATACGCGCCCAGGGGTTCCAGGTGCACACCGGCCACGCTCACCAGATGGGTGCCCTTGGCCTTGTTGAATTCATCCAGGTACGGCTGGTGCTGGAAGAAGTTGGCGTCCAGGCGCTTTTCGGCGACTTGTACGTTCGGCTGGATGTAGTCGGTGAAGACCTTGACCTTGAGGTCCACGCCTTCCTTGGCCAGCGCTGGCTTGACGAATTCGAGGATTTCCGCGTGCGGGACCGGCGTTGCGGCGACGGTCAGGGTGTCGGCGGCGTGGGCGGAAAACGCTGCGGCGGCAGCGAAGGCAACCAGTAATTTTTTCATTCAGCTAACTCCTTTTTAGGCGCCCGCTCTCGGCGCCTGCCAGCGAATGGCCGGCTCATGGTTTATTGGCCGCGAGGCCTTATTTTCTAGAAAAATGTACAACCAGTTTGTCGCCCACGGTTTGCAGAACTTGGACCAGCACCAGCAGCAACACCACCGTGACCACCATGACGTCGGTCTGAAAGCGCTGGTAACCGAAGCGGATCGCCAGGTCGCCCAAACCGCCGGCGCCGACCACACCGGCCATTGCCGTGTAGGACACCAGCGTAATCGCTGTCACCGTAATCGCTGCAAAAATGCCTGGACGGGCTTCCGGCAGCAAGGCGTTGACGATGATCTGTCGAGTCGTCGCGCCCATGGCCTGAGTCGCTTCGATGATGCCGCGATCGACTTCGCGCAGGGCGGTTTCCACCAACCGCGCAAAGAACGGCGTCGCGCCGACCACCAGCGGCGGGATCGCACCAGCCACGCCCAACGAGGTGCCGGTAATCAATACCGTGAACGGGATCATCACGATCAACAGGATGATGAACGGCAGCGAGCGCAGGATGTTCACGATCAGCGACAGCAGCGCATAGAGGCCGCGAGCCTCGAGCAGTTGGCGCGGGCTGCAGAGGAACAGCAACACGCCCAGGGGCAGGCCGAGCAGCACGGTAAACAACAGCGAACCGAAGAGCATCAGGAAGGTGTCGCCGGTGGCCAGCCAGATTTCCAGCCAGTCGATGTTGGAGAAGAACGAGCTCAACAGTTCCATCAGCGCAGCACCTCCATGTGGACATCAGCCGCGGTGAAGCGGGCAAATGCCGCCTCCATGTCACCGCCGGTGATGGCGAGGGTCAGTTGCCCGTAGGGGGTGTCTTTGATGCGGTCGATGCGACCGGCCAGGATGCTGTAGTCCACACCGGTTTCCCGGGCGACGGTTCCGAGCAGCGGCGCGTAGGTTGCTTCGCCCTGGAATGTCAGACGCACGATGCGCCCCGGTACGTGAGCAAAGTCGTCGCGCTGTTCGCTTTCGTCGATCTGTTCGTCTTCCTGGACGAAACGCTTGGTGGTCGGGTGCTTGGGGTGCAGGAACACCTCGGCCACCGAGCCTTGCTCGACAATCACGCCGGCGTCCATCACCGCCACTTGATCGCAGACCCGGCGGATCACGTCCATTTCATGGGTGATCAACACGATGGTCAGCTTCAGTTCGCGGTTGATCTCCGCCAGCAGTTGCAGCACTGATGCGGTGGTTTGCGGGTCGAGGGCGCTGGTGGCTTCGTCGCACAGCAAAATCTTGGGCTTGGTCGCCAGGGCGCGGGCGATGCCGACGCGTTGCTTCTGGCCGCCGGACAGTTGCGCCGGGTATTTCTTGGCGTGGTCGGACAAGCCCACGCGGGCGAGCAACTCGGCGACGCGCTGGTCAATTTCGCTGCGGGACAATTCGCCCGCCAGCGTCAGCGGCAGCGCCACGTTGTCGGCCACGGTCTTGGACGCCAGCAGGTTGAAGTGCTGGAAAATCATCCCGACCTGCTGACGGAAACGCCGCAGGCCGCTGGCGTCCAGGGCGGTGACTTCTTCGCCGTCGACGATGATCTTGCCGCCACTGGAATCTTCCAGGCGATTGATCAGGCGCAGCAGGGTACTTTTCCCCGCACCGGAATGGCCGATCAGGCCGAAGACCTGACCGTTCTCAATCGTCAGACTGGTCGGGTGCAGGGCGGGGATATCCCTACCGGCAACCCGGTAGGTTTTATGGACGTTTTGAAACTCGATCACGTAGCGAACCTTGTGGGGCGCGTTGGAAAAGGGTCAGCGGTTAGCCGGCCGCGCATTTTAGCCTGTCCGTATAGAGGTTCTTAGCATTTATTTGCGATCAGACCTGTCATTTGGCAATAACGCGATCAAAGGCCATAAAAAAGGAACACGGCCAAACGGCATCGGTCACTCATTAAGCCACTCGAAAATGCCCGGGTACGGAACCTGCGGTATCGAACTCAAGAGTCCTGGCCTCCGGGATCGCAAAGAGGAGTTATGCCTGATGAGTACCAAAAAGCCCACGGTCAACAAGAGCCAGCTGGCCGGGACCGACACCCTGGATCGCGGCAACACCAACGCCAAGCTCGAGAGCCTGGAGCCATTTCGCTCTGACGCCACCGAACAGGCGTTGCGCACCAATCAGGGTGTGAAAATCGCCGATAACCAGAACACCCTCCGGGTCGGTGCCCGTGGCCCGTCGCTGCTGGAAGACTTCATCATGCGTGAAAAAATCACGCATTTTGACCATGAACGCATCCCGGAGCGCATCGTTCACGCCCGCGGTACCGGTGCCCATGGTTACTTCCAGAGCTATGAAGCACATTCGGCACTGACCAAGGCCGGATTCCTACAAGACCCAAGCAAGAAAACCCCGGTGTTCGTGCGTTTCTCCACCGTGCAAGGTCCACGGGGTTCCGGCGACACCGTGCGTGACGTTCGTGGCTTTGCGGTCAAGTTCTTCACCGATGAAGGCAACTTCGATCTGGTGGGCAACAACATGCCGGTGTTTTTCATCCAGGATGCGATCAAGTTCCCCGACTTTGTCCACGCGGTGAAACCCGAACCCCACAATGAAATCCCTACGGGCGGTTCAGCCCACGATACGTTCTGGGATTTCGTCTCGCTGGTGCCTGAATCGGCGCACATGGTGATCTGGGCGATGTCCGACCGGGCCATTCCGAAAAGCCTGCGGAGCATGCAGGGCTTCGGTGTGCACACCTTCCGCATGATCAACGCCGAAGGCAAAAGCAGCTTCGTCAAATTCCACTGGCGGCCAACAGTCGGTACTTGCTCGTTGGTGTGGGACGAAGCCCAGAAGCTGGCGGGCAAAGATACCGACTACCACCGTCGCGATCTCTGGGAGTCGATCGAGATGGGCGACTACCCGGAATGGGAATTCGGCGTACAGATCGTCGCCGAGGAAGACGAGCATAAATTCGACTTCGATCTGCTCGACCCGACCAAGATCATCCCCGAAGAACTCGTGCCTATCACGCCGTTGGGCAAGATGGTGCTCAACCGTAACCCGGACAATTTCTTCGCCGAGGTTGAGCAAGTTGCGTTTTGCCCTGGGCACATCGTGCCGGGCATCGACTTTTCCAACGACCCCTTGCTGCAGGGCCGGCTGTTTTCCTACACCGATACGCAAATCAGCCGACTCGGCGGGCCGAACTTTCATGAGCTGCCGATCAACCGGGCGATCACCCCGGTGCACAACGGTCAGCGTGATGCCATGCACCGCACCACTATCGACAAGGGCCGCACGTCCTACGAGCCGAACTCCATCGATGGCGGTTGGCCGAAGGAAACCCCGCCAGGCCCTGAGGACGGTGGCTTCGAAAGCTATCCAGAGCGTATCGATGCCCACAAGATCCGTCAGCGCAGTGAGTCGTTCGGCGATCATTTCTCCCAGGCCCGGCTGTTCTACAAGAGCATGAGCGCCCACGAGCAGGAGCACATCATCGCGGCCTACAGCTTCGAACTGGGCAAGGTAGAGCGGGAGTTCATTCGGGCGCGGCAGGTCAACGAGATCCTCGCCAACATCGACCTGGAACTGGCTGCGCGGGTGGCGAAAAACCTGGGGCTGCCCGCCCCTACTGCGGGCACCGTCGATGTACCGACACCCTCGCTGGAGCAATCCCCCGCCTTGAGTCAGGCGAACCTGCTGTCTGGGGACATCAAGACGCGAAAAGTGGCGGTGCTGGTGGCTAACGGCGTCGATGGGGCGATCATCGATTCGCTCAAGAAGGCTTTGAAGGCGCAGGGCGCCCACGCGAAGGTGCTGGGGCCGACTTCTGCGCCAGTGACCACCGCCGATGGGAAAACGCTACCGGTGGATGCGTCCATGGAAGGGTTGCCGTCCATCGCCTTTGACGCCGTGTTCGTACCGGGTGGCGCGGAGTCGGTCAAGGCCTTGAGTGGCGATGGTGTAGCCCTGCATTACCTGCTGGAAGCCTATAAGCACCTCAAGGCCATTGCTCTGAATGGCGAAGCGCGGCAGTTGCTGGTGTTGTTGAAACTGGAGGCGGATGCGGGGCTGATTCCTGACGCGGATGCTGGCAAGTTCCAGACGTTCTTCGATGCGATTGCCCAGCATCGGGTGTGGGCGCGGGAGCCCAAGGCGAAGGGGATTCCGGCTTGATGGGTGTCTGAAAGAGGCTTGTTGTCTGGTAGGGCGCTATCGCGAGCAAGCTCGCTCCCACAGGGTTAGGTGTCGATCACTAAACTGTGATCACCCTAGATCCAATGTGGGAGCGAGCTTGCTCGCGATGCTGTTAAGGCTTGCGCGGTGTCAGCACCATCTGCGCGGGCACATTGCGCAGGGTCTGCTTGCGCAGATTCAGTTCAAACCCTGGATCAAGCTTCTTAACCCGCTTGGTCAGCAAGGTCGCCAGCCACGGATAGTCATCGGTGCGCGGTGCCTGGATGCTGACGTCACACTGGTAGTTCACTACATCGGCGGCGATGGCGTCCAGTTGGCGACGCATTTTCTGGATATCACCGATATTAAGCGCAACAGTAGTGCTCTCGGCACTCGGATCAATCACTTTGGCAACCGGTTTGGCTTCGGCGGCCTTGAGGGCAGCTTCGGCTTTTTCCAGTTCGGCCTTGCGGGCTTCGGCAATGGCGCTGTTGACCTCGCCGGACAGCGCCGGCGCCTTGGGCATCAAGGCGCGCGCACGGCTCAGTGCGGTGGTGGCGGCGTTGACATCGCCTTTTTGCAGATCGATCTGGCTGCGGCGCAAGTATGCCTCGGCCAATTGCCGTTGGTAGGGCTCCAGCGCCGGATCTTCGGGCGTCTGGGCCTGCAAGGCGGCCAGCTGGCCTTCGGCCGTGGCCAGCTCATTGCTGGCCAGGCTTTGTTCGAGCTGCGCGATGGCCGGGCCCCGCGTATCGGGAGCCTCGGTGACCGGCGGTGAACTCTGACAAGCGCCCAGTAGCAGGGAAAATGCGACAAGGAGCAGATAACGGGAGGCGAACGGCTTCATTCCTGCGACTCTCTATTTGCGCAAAAAGCGAGCAAGTCTACACCCCTCGGCGGGGCAGGACAAAACTCAGCAGAAACAGCGCAGCGGCGCTGACCACGATCGACGGCCCCGCCGGGGTGTCCTTGAACCACGACAACGCCAGCCCGCCACACACTGCGAGCATGCCCAGCAGGCTCGCGCCCAGGGCCATTTGCTCCGGGGAGCGGGCGTGTCGCTGGGCCGCGGCCGCGGGGATGATCAGCAACGAAGTAATCAGCAGCACACCGACGATTTTCATCGCCACGGCGATCACCACGGCAATCAACAGCATCAGCGCCAAACGCAGCCCCACCACGGGCAGGCCTTCGACCCGCGCCAATTCCTCGTGCACGGTGACGGCCAGCAACGGCCGCCAGAGCGCCACCAGCAACAGCAGCACCGCCGCGCTACCGCCCAGGATCCACGACAGGTCCATGGGGCTGATGGCCAACAGATCACCGAACAGGTAGGCCATCAGATCAATTCGCACGTCATGCATGAAGCTTAGTACCACCAGCCCGAGGGACAGGGTACTAGGGGCCAAAATGCCCAGCAGCGTGTCGGACGCCAGCGGCTGGCGCTGTTGCAAGGTCACCAGCAGCACCGCCAGCAACAGGCAGCCGACGGTCACCGCCACCGCAGGGCTGACGTCCAGCAGAAACCCAAGCGCTACGCCCAGCAGCGCCGCGTGGGACAGGGTGTCGCCAAAATAGGCCATGCGTCGCCAGACCACGAACGAACCCAAGGGGCCGGCCACCAGCGCGAGGGCCAGGCCTGCGAGCAGGGCATACAACAGAAAATCAGCCATGCTTGCAGCCATCTCCATGAACATGGGTAGAAACAGAGGCGTCGCTGACCACTGAACCATGCAGGTCATGGGCGTGGTCATGATGGTGGTGATAAATCGCCAGGCTTTGTGCGTTCTTTCCGAACAGTTCGACGAAAGCCGGATCGCCGCTGACCTGCTCGGGGTGCCCGGAGCAACAAACGTGGCGATTGAGGCAGACTACCTGGTCGGTGGTGCTCATCACCAAGTGCAGATCGTGGGACACCATCAGCACGCCGCAGCCGTGACGGTCGCGCAGGCGGGTGATCAGGCTGTACAACTCGGCTTGGCCCGCGACATCGACGCCTTGCACCGGCTCGTCGAGCACCAGCAATTCAGGCTCGCGCAGCAGGGCGCGGGCCAGCAGCACGCGCTGCATTTCGCCACCGGAAACACTTTGCACCGGGCTGTCGATCACCTGTTCGGCGCCGACTTCGTTGAGCGCCGCCAAGGCCCGCTCGCGATCCACGCCGGGCACCAGACGCAAGAAGCGCAACACTGACAGTGGCAGCGTCGGGTCTACGTGGAGTTTTTGCGGCATGTAGCCAACTCGCAGCTTCGGCTTGCGCCAGACACTGCCGCTGTCCGGCTTGAGCAAACCCAGCACGGCGCGCACCAGGGTGGTCTTGCCGGCGCCATTGGGGCCGATCAGGGTGACGATCTGCCCCGGCTCGACGCTCAGCTGGATGTTATCCAGCACGCTTTGCCCGGCGAACGTCACGGCCACCTGCTCGAGGCGGATCAAGGCGTTGCTCATCAGGCCCCCTGGCAGCCGGAGCACAGGCCGACCACTTCGACGGTCTGGCTCTCGACCACGAAGCCCACGTCCTTGGCGCTGGCGACAATGGCATCGCTGATGGATTTCTGCTCCAGCTCAATGGCTGCGTGGCAGACACGGCAGATCAGGAACTGGCCCTGGTGCGCGTGCTCCGGATGGTTGCAGCCGACGAAAGCGTTCAGCGACGAGATGCGGTGCACCAGGCCGTTTTCCAATAAAAAATCCAGTGCCCGATACACCGTTGGCGGCGCGGCGCGGCGGCCGTCCTGCTCACTGAGCACGGCCAGGATGTCGTAGGCGCCCAGCGGCTTGTGGCTTTGCCAGACCAGCTCGAGCACGCGTCGACGCAGGGCGGTCAGGCGCAAGCCCAGGCGCGCGCAGATGGCATCGGCCTCGGACAGCGCGGTGTGCACGCAGTGGGAGTGATCGTGGGGGCGACTGGCAAGGGGTGTGATAGGCATGGGCAGCGACGAGTTCAGTGAGAGACGTTATTATGTTACCCGTTCTCAGCACTTCGAGTGGTCATCGTGTCCCGGATTTTTTCGATCTTTGTCGTTTTTGTCGCAAGTTTTCTGTTGATTGGCCCGGCCCAGGCCGAAGTCAAAGTCCTTACCAGCATCAAGCCGTTGCAGCTGATCGCCGCTGCAGTGCAGGACGGCGTAGCCGTTCCAGAGGTGCTGCTGCCACCCGGCGCGTCGCCCCATCACTATGCGTTGCGGCCATCCGACGTACGGAAGGTGCAGTCGGTGGATCTGCTCTATTGGATCGGCCCCGACATGGAAAGCTTCCTGCCGCGGGTGCTGAACGGTCGTACGCTCCCTTCCGTTGCCGTACAGGATCTGCCAGGCCTCAAATTGCGTCATTTCGCCCAGGACAGTCAGTCTCACGCCGAAGATGACCATGACGGCGACGAGCATGATCACGACCACCGCCCTGGCAGCATTGACGCCCACCTGTGGCTGTCGCCGACCAATGCACGGGTGATCGCCGCAAAAATGGCGGCTGACCTGAGTACGGCCGATCCGGCCAATGCCGCGCGTTACCAGAGCAATCTCAAGGGCTTCAACGAACGTCTCGACGCCCTCGATATGCGTCTGAAGGCGCGTCTGGCCGGGGTCGTGGGCAAGCCGTATTTCGTGTTCCACGAAGCGTTCGACTATTTCGAGGACAACTACGGCCTCAAGCACGCCGGGGTGTTCGCCGTGGCCGCCGAGGTCCAGCCCGGCGCCCAGCACGTGGCGGCAATGCGCACGCGCTTGCAGACTGTGGGCAAGACCTGTGTCTTCAGCGAACCGCCCCTGCGCCCGCGCCTGGCCGAAACCCTGGTGGCCGGGTTGCCGGTGAAGTTGGCGGAGCTGGATGCACTGGGCGGCTATACCCCGGCGACGGCGCAGGGGTATGAGCAGTTGTTGGAGAAGTTGGGCAATGATCTGGCGGGGTGCCTGGAGTCGCTATAGCTCCGGCCCCGCCCTCTGCTGTCGAACATCGATCCTATGTGGCGAGGGAGCTTGCTCCCGCTCGGTTGCGCAGCGACCGAAAAATCTTGGGGCTGCTGCGCAACCCAGCGGGAGCAAGCTCCCTCGCCACAAGAGCATCCTGCTTCGCGCCTGGTTACAGGGCGAAAGGCAACAACGCGCTGACCGTCTGCCGCTGCGCCAATCGCTGCTGAAACTCCATCGGATCGTGAATCAACACATCCTGCCCGGCAAACGATTCGGCGGCGATCAACCGCGACAACCAGAACCGCACGCACGCCACGCGCAACAGGGCCGGCCATAATTCGGCCTCGGCGGCGGTGAACGGCCGCAGCGCCGCATAGGCCCCCAGCAGCGCCCGCGCCCGTGCGCCATCGAGCACACCGTCGTCATCCGAACACCAGTCGTTCAAGGCGATGGCGACGTCATACAGCATCGGCCCGGAGCAGGCATTGTAGAAGTCGATCAGCCCGGTCAGGTGCGTGCCTTCGAACATCGCGTTGTCGCGGAACAGGTCCGCGTGGATGTTGGCCCGGGGCAGCGCCAGGATGCCCACCTTGCGCAACGAAATTTCATCCAGCGCAGCCTGCAGCAACTGGCGCGGCTCGGCATCGAGGTGCGACAGCAGCTTCGCGCCCTCCTCCTGCATCCAGTCCAGGCCACGATCGGTCTTGCGCTTGATCATGTTGTCTCTGGTCGCCAGGTGCAGGTGCGCCAGCAACTCGCCGACCTGGGCGCAATGCTGCGCGTTGGCCTGCTTGATGTGCTTGCCCGCCAGGCGCGGTTGCAACAACGCCGGCTTGCCCGCCAGTTCCCGCAGCGCCACGCCGTCGGTTGTGCGCAAGGCGTAAGGCACCGGGAGGTCGGCGTCATGCAGCACGTCCAGCAGTTCGATGAAGAACGGCATTTCCTGCACCGGGCCACGTTCCACCAGGGTCAGGACGAATTCGCCTTGCTCCAGGCTGATGAAGAAATTGGTGTTTTCGCTGCCAGCGGCGATCCCCTGGAAATCAAGCAGACGGCCGAGCCCATAAGGGGCGAGAAAGGTTTCCAGCTCGGGCCGAGCCAGGGGCGTGAACACAGACATGGTTAAAACTGCCAGTACGGGCGCCCTTCAGCGAGCGCCGGTTGAAGTGCAGAGCGGTATTACCACTCAAAGATTTTCCAGGACGGAATCAGCATATCCGGCTGATCCGAACGGATGAAGTTTGCATCGGTACCGTCGGCCCGGACCAGGAAATAAGGCTTACCGTTCTTGGGCGTGACCTTGATCGCGTACAAAAAGCCGTTTTGCCGGTACTCCTGAATGGTTTTATCACCTTCGGTGCGGATGGTGACATCCGGGTCCGCCGAGGGTGCGTCATCCGCCGCCATGACGGCCAACGGGGTGAGTGCAAACAAGCCAGCCAGTAACAGGCGATTGAGTGTGCGCATGATAACCTTGTCCCTTTGTCGTCAACGGTCCCGCTATTCTAGCCCCGGACCCGCCGAAAAGGTTGATCCTGCTCATGAGCCAAGCCCCCCTCGTCCTGGTGGACGGTTCTTCTTATCTGTACCGCGCCTTTCACGCGCTGCCACCGCTGACCACTTCCAAAGGCCTGCCGACCGGTGCGGTCAAGGGCGTGCTGAACATGCTCAAGAGCCTGCGCAAGCAGTATCCAGACAGCCCGTTCGCCGTCGTATTCGACGCCAAGGGTGGGACGTTTCGCGATGCGCTGTACGCCGAATACAAGGCCAACCGCCCGAGCATGCCCGACGACATGCGCGTGCAGATCGAGCCGCTGCATGCCAGCGTCAAGGCCCTGGGCTTCCCGCTGCTGTGCGTGGACAACGTCGAGGCTGATGACGTGATCGGCACCCTGGCTCGCAGCAGCGCGGCAGCCGACCGTCCGGTGGTGATCTCCACCGGTGACAAAGACATGGCGCAGCTGGTCGACGGGCACATTACCTTGGTCAATACCATGACCGGTAGCGCCCTGGACGTGGCTGGCGTGAAGGAGAAGTTTGGCGTCGCTCCAGAGCAGATCATCGATTACCTGGCGCTGATGGGCGATTCGTCCGACAACATCCCGGGCGTTCCGGGCATCGGGCCGAAGACCGCATCCGGCCTGCTGGTGGGCGTCAATGGTGGCCTGACCGAGCTGTATGCACAGCTGGACATCGTCGCGACCTTGCCGATCCGTGGCGCCAAGACCCTGGCCGCCAAGCTCGAAGAGCACAAGGAAATGGCGTTGCTTTCCTATGAGCTGGCAACGATCAAGACCGATGTGCCTCTGGATGTCGGTCTCGATGACCTGCAGATGGGCGAGCCGGATCACGAAAAACTCGCCGAGCTGTACACCCTGCTGGAGTTCAAGAGCTGGTTCGAAGACAACCAGCGCGACGCCAAGCGTGCCGGCCAGGAGATCGTCGAAGTCACCGAAGAACAGCCCGGTGCTGCCGAGGCCCAGTATGAGGTCATCCTCGATCAGGCGCGCTTCGAGGCGTGGCTGGCCAAGCTGGACAAGGCGCCGCTGTTTGCCTTCGTCACCGAAACCAACGGCGGCGATGCCCAGCATTCGCAACTGGTGGGACTGTCGTTCGCCGTCGCCCCGTTTGAAGCCGCCTACATCCCACTGACCCATTCCTACATGGGCGTGCCGGAGCAACTGGACCGCGACACAGTGCTCAAGGCCCTCAAGCCGCTGCTGGAAAACCCGAACAAGCTCAAGGTTGGCCAGCACGCCAAGTTTGAAACCAACATCCTGGCCAACTGCGCCATCGGCAGTGATCAAGACAACGGCATCCTGGTTCAAGGCATCGCTTTCGACACCATGCTGGAGTCCTATGTGCTGGACTCCACGGCGACCCGCCACGACATGGACAGCCTGGCCCTCAAGTACCTGGGCCAAAGCAAGACCGATTTCCAGGATATCGCTGGCAAAGGCGTCAAACAGCTGACTTTTGACCAGATCTCCCTTGAACTGGCTGGCCCTTACGCCGCCGAAGACGCGGACGTGACCTTGCGCTTGCATCAGGCGTTGCAGGAAAAACTGGCCGTCACGCCAAGCCTGGGCACCGTGCTCAACGACATTGAAATGCCGTTGATGCCAGTCTTGGCGCGCATCGAGCGCCAGGGCGCGCTGGTCGATGCCAACCTGCTGGGCGTACAAAGCGTTGAATTGGGCGAGAAACTGGTGGCGCTGGAGCGTGAGGCGTTTGCCATTGCCGGCGAGGAATTCAACCTGGGCTCGCCGAAGCAATTGGGCGTGATCCTGTACGAAAAACTCGGATTGCCGGTACTCAGCAAGACCGCCAAGGGCCAGGCGTCCACCGCCGAAGCGGTGCTCGCCGAGCTGGCCGAGCAGGATTACCCGTTGCCCAAGGTGCTGATGCAGTACCGCTCGCTGAGCAAGCTCAAGAGCACCTACACCGATCGCCTGCCGGAGCAGATCAACAGCCGCACCGGCCGTGTCCATACCAATTACCAGCAGGCCGTCGCCGCGACCGGACGCCTGTCCTCCATCGACCCGAACCTGCAGAATATTCCGATCCGCACCGCCGAAGGCCGGCGGATCCGCCAGGCGTTCGTCGCGCCGAAAGGCTACAAGTTGCTGGCGGCGGACTATTCGCAGATCGAGCTGCGGATCATGGCGCACTTGGCCAAGGATGAAGGTCTGCTCCACGCGTTTCGCAACGACCTGGACGTGCACCGGGCCACGGCCGCCGAGGTGTTTGGCGTCGAACTGGAGGCCGTCACCCATGATCAGCGCCGCAGCGCCAAGGCGATCAACTTCGGCTTGATCTACGGCATGAGCGCGTTTGGCCTGGCCAAGCAGATCGGTGTCGATCGCAAGCAGTCCCAGGCTTACATCGACCGTTACTTCGCCCGCTACCCAGGCGTGCTGGCGTACATGGAGCGCACTCGCGCCCAGGCCGCCGAGCAAGGTTTCGTCGAAACCATTTTCGGTCGCCGGTTGTACCTGCCCGATATCAATGCGAAAAACCCGGCTTTGCGCAAAGGCGCCGAGCGCACGGCGATCAACGCGCCGATGCAAGGCACTGCCGCCGACATCATCAAGAAGGCCATGGTGGCTGTGGATCGCTGGCTGACCGCCTCAGGGCTGGATGCCAAGGTCATCCTGCAGGTACACGACGAACTGGTGCTGGAAGTGCGCGAAGATCTGGTCGATCTGGTGCGCGAGGAAATTCGCCAGCACATGAGTGCCGCCGCCACGCTGGATGTACCGCTGTTGGTCGAGGTGGGCGTGGGGAACAACTGGGATGAGGCGCACTGAGTCGTAGTGCTCCGAAGCCGGAGCAGGTCCCGTGGCGAGGGAGCTTGCTCCCGCTTGAGTGCGAAGCGCTCACAAAATGTTTGGGGCGGCTGCGCCACCCAGCGGGAGCAAGCTCCCTCGCCACATTGGCTCACTGAAAACCCAGGGACGATGGCCTTAGTTCAGAAAATTCCTAAGGCTATTTCCAAAAATAATCTGAACTAAACCCGTCAAATCGCACTCAGAGATTTTGAATGGCTGGTGAAGCCCTTCAATGCTCCTATGTTGTGTTAAGTGTTGGCAGATATCTGGACCCCGCCCTAGCGGTCCGGAACTTGGACCCCGAACTTCCCCCTCCCCATAAGAAGTCCGGGGTTTTTTTTGCCTGCGATTTGGCTTATTCCGCCGCCTCGCTGCCTTTGTCTGCCAATTCCATCCAGTCGGCCAATACAGTGTAGGCCTCTTCCAGGCCCATGCGCTTGGGGGCCGAGAACAACTGGATGGTGATTGCGTCGCCCCAGCCTTTGCGAATTTCCGACTGCACTTTGAGCAAGCTATTTTTTGCCGCGCCGTAGGTGAGCTTGTCCGCCTTGGTCAGCAGAATGTGCATGGGCATGCCGCTGGCGACAGCCCAGTCGAGCATCAGCAGGTCGAAGTCGGTCATCGGATGGCGGATGTCCATCATCAGAATCAGGCCTTTCAAACTCTCGCGGCTGCCCAGGTAGGCTTCCAGGTGGCGCTGCCAATGTTGCTTGAGCGGGATCGGTACTTTCGCGTAGCCGTAGCCGGGCAGGTCGACCAAACGCCGTTCATCGTCTAGCTTGAAGAAGTTCAAGAGCTGCGTGCGACCCGGGGTTTTCGAGGTGCGTGCCAGGCTTGCATGGGTCAAAGTGTTGAGCGCGCTGGATTTGCCGGCATTGGAGCGCCCGGCAAACGCCACTTCGAAGCCTTCATCGTCGGGGCATTGATCGACTTTGGCGGCGCTTAGCATGAAGGTGGACTGTTGGCACAGGCCAAGGATGGGGTTCTTCAGTTGCATGGGATTTCCGATGTGAGCGGCGTCGGGAATGGACGCGGCAAGCTGTGTCGTTTCCGTTTCAGTGACGCCAGTATATAATGCCGCAGATTTTGTGTGCGCTTTGTCCCAGCGTAGGATGAAGCTCACGGGAGCGACCGACCGAAATTGCGCACTAGAACGCAGCTCGCTCTCAACCCTGAAAAGGTCGTTTTATGACGAAATGGCTGCTAGCTGCCGGTGTCTTGATGCCGCTTTACAGCGCTCAGGCTACACAGGATCCGGAAGCTGTGTACAACCGTGTTTGTGGTGCCTGTCATTCCGGCCAACTCCCCACGGCGCCTCGCAAGGGTGATCAGGAAGCTTGGACGCCGAGGTTGGCGAAAGGTATGGAGACGCTGGTGCAACACGTGACCCAGGGTTTCAAGGCGATGCCGCCGCGTGGTTTGTGCATGGACTGCAGTGCCGAGGATTACCGAGCCATCATCCAGTGGATGAGCGAGTAAGCCCGGTCCATAACTCTTTAACCCTTAGCCGTAGTTGGATTAGCTGATGAACAAATTGATCGTGAGTCTGCTGTTGACCTTGGGGATATCCGGCGTAGCCCACGCCGCTGGCGATGCCGCCGCCGGTCAGGCGAAAGCGGCCGTATGTGGGGCCTGCCATGGCCCAGATGGCAACAGCATGGCGCCAAACTTTCCGAAACTGGCGGGCCAAGGCGAGCGTTACCTGACCAAGCAGTTGAAGGACATCAAGGACGGCAAGCGTGTCGTGCTGGAAATGACCGGCTTGCTGACCAACCTGAACGATCAGGACCTGGCGGACATTTCGGCTTATTTCGCCAGCCAGAAGGGCAGCGTCGGCGCTGCCGATCCAAAACTCGTGGCACGTGGCGAAGCGCTGTTCCGTGGGGGTGACCTGAGCAAGGGGCTTCCAGCCTGCACCGGTTGCCACGCGCCTGACGGCAAGGGCAACGCTGCCGCCGGCTTCCCGCATTTGGGCGGCCAACATGCTCAATATGTAGGCAAGCAATTGACCGACTTCAGAAAAGAAGAAGGCGGCCGGAGCAACGACGGCGACACCAAGCCCATGCAGAGCATTGCGAAAAAACTGAGCGACGAAGATATCGCGGCGGTGGCCAGCTACATCCAGGGTCTGCACTGAGGCTTTGACTGGCATTGCGAGGGGTGGACATCCCTTGCAACGTTAACGCTCGATTAATCTCTCGATGCGAGCATCAAAAGGGTGGCTTTGGCCGCCCTTTTTTGTGGCCGCTGCCGTTACACTAGCGAACTTGAACCCGCCACGGCCTGTCTTAAAAAAGGCCTTGCGAGGTCCCCTCATTGTCCAGGAGTAAAGCATGCGTAATCTGATTATCAGCGCCGGGCTCGTCCTCGCCAGCCTGTTCGGCATGGCCGTCCAAGCCAACGCCGACGAATCGAAAGCCCCTTATGTCGAATTGGCCAACCCCGTTGCGGTGGCCGTGCCTGGCAAGATCGAAGTGGTAGAGCTGTTCTGGTATGGCTGCCCGCATTGCTACGCTTTCGAGCCGGTTATCAATCCGTGGGTCGAGAAGCTGCCTTCGGATGTGAACTTCGTACGTATTCCCGCCATGTTCGGCGGCCCATGGGACGCCCACGGCCAGATGTTCCTGACCCTCGAGGCCATGGGCGTCGAGCACAAGGTTCACGCCGCGGTCTTCAACGCGATCCAGAAAGAAGGCAAGAAACTGGTCAAGAAAGAAGACATGGCTGACTTCCTCGCCACCCAAGGCGTTGATAAGGACAAATTCCTGGCTACGTTCGACTCCTTTGCCATCCAGGGTCAGATCAAGAAGGCCAGGGAGCTGGCGAAGAAATATGAGATCACCGGCGTACCGACCATGGTCGTCAACGGCAAGTACCGTTTTGACATCGGCTCTGCCGGCGGTGCCGAACAAGCACTGCAGCTGGCCGACCAACTGGTCGCCAAAGAGCGAGCGGCCACCAAGGCTGCTGCCAACTAAGCGCGGCCCCGCCCATGGCCCGCTGGAGCACCGAACGCATCGTTGGCCTGCATGAACCGCGGGTCAACGAGCATCATGTCACTTCCACGGGCCTGCCTGCCGACGGCTGTCTGCGGCTGCTCAGTTTCAATATCCAAGTGGGTATCAGCACCGAGCGCTACCGGCATTACCTGACCCGAGGTTGGCAGCATCTGCTGCCACACACCGGGCGAGCCGGTAACCTGCAGAAAATCGGCGACCTGCTGAAAGATTTCGACCTGGTGGCCCTGCAAGAGGCCGACGGCGGGAGCTTGAGGTCAGGCTACGTCAATCAGGTGGAACACCTGGCCCAGCTGGGCGCTTTTCCCTACTGGTACCAGCAACTCAACCGCAACCTCGGCCGTCTCGGCCAACACAGCAATGGTGTGTTGAGTCGCTTGCGGCCGTGGGCGATTGAAGACCATCCGCTGCCGGGCCCCAAGGGGCGCGGGGCGATCCTGGCGCGTTTTGGCGAAGGTCCGGAGGCGTTGGTGGTGGTCATGATGCACCTGGCCCTCGGGGCGCGTACCCGGACGATGCAACTGGCCTACATCCGCGAGCTGATCGGCGGATACAAGCATCAGGTGTTAATGGGCGACATGAACACCCACGCCACCGACCTGCTGCAAACTTCGCCCCTGCGCGATCTCGGCCTGCTCGCCCCGCAACTGGAAGCGACGTTCCCCAGCTGGCGCCCCCAACGCTGCCTGGACCATATCCTGCTGAGCCCGACCCTGACCCTCGAACGCGTCGAGGTGCTGGCGCAGCCCATTTCCGATCACCTGCCTGTCGCGGTCGAAATTCGTTTGCCGGGTTCGCTCACGGCCGATGCATTTCCCGTGCTGAGTCCTGCCCCTCGCGGATCCGATGAATGAGCGACGACGCCGAACGCTGGAGAGAGAAGTACCTCAAGAGTATCGAACAGCAGGAAAAGCTTGAGCGCCGCTGGGACGCTCGGCTCGACTTGCTGCGTCGTGGCCTGGTGCGTAGCACCCTGGCCGCCGAGGGCACTGACCGGGCGGTTGATCAATGCATGAAAGAGATGCGCGATGTGGTGCGCACCGACGACATGGATGCCGCCCTCGCCGCCTTGTTGCCGCGCCTGGAGAAAGCCGTACTCGATTCCGAGCAGCGCCGCGAGACCCGGATCGAACAGATCAATGCCGCATTGACGGCCTTGGTTGATCAGTTACAAAGCCTGCCACTGCCAAAGGACGTCAGTCGGCCGCTGAAGAAATTTTCCAAGCAACTGGAGGACCGTGTTGGCCAGGCCCGGGAGATTCCGCTGTTGCTCAGTGAGTTGAGCGGTTTGCAGGGCAAGGCATTGAGCGCGCTGGACGGACCTGCCGGACCGAATCGTCCAGGACTGCTGCAACGATTGTTCGGCAGCCATGGCCCCGAAGAAGCACCGCAACCGAACGAGCCGACTCAAAGTCGCGCGGCGCCTGTGTCAGAAACGACATCGCCGACGCCCACCCCCCCGGCAATCGAGGCAGCATCTGTTGCACCGGCACCGGCACCGGCACCGGCACCGGCACCTGCGCGGGAGCAAGCCCGAACACTGGAGGCGGCGCCCGAGCCGGTCGCCGTCATTGTACCGATGGACGAGCCTGATCCAGCGCCCGCGCCGACACCTGTATCCGAAGCGCCTCAACCCGTCATCGAACCCGGCGAAGCAGATGAACCGCCGACGATCACCGATGAGCGTACGAAAACGGAACCCGCGCTCGAGAATCCAGATGAGCTGCTGCCGCAGGCGCCGGCGACGACGCTGTCCGAAGCACCGCTCGCCGCTGCCGAAGTGACTGAGCCAGTTGAGCGAGTTGAGCCAGTCGAACCAGTTGAGGCAGTTGAGGCAGTTGAGGCAGTTGAGGCAGTTGAGCCAGCCGAGCCTCCGGCTACCGTTGATCCGGTGTCCATCGACTCGGATGAGGCCCAGTACGCCCTGCCCGACTCACCGGAGCCCTCCTACAGCTCGGTGGCCAGGCATATCGAAGACACCCTGCTGGGCCTGTTGGGTGACCTGACCCTGCCCGAGCGGCACCGTCCCCAAGCCGAGGCCATGCGGGAACGGCTGAAGAATGGCTTGAACTGGTACGAGTTGCTGCCGATCCTCGATGATTTGGCGGTACTCATGCTGGCCATCACCGACAGCGGCCAGCATGAGTTTGAAGCTTATCTGCAACGGCTCAACGATCGGCTTGAGTCATTCCAGAACAGCCTGCGGGCCGCCAGCGAAGACCATGCCGATAATCTGTCAGCCTCCAGGGACATGGACACCCAGATTCGCGAACAGGTGGATGGTCTGCAAAGCAGCGTCCAGGGGGCAGATGACCTGGAGGGCCTCAAGCGCGTGCTGGAGAATCACCTCGAAGGCTTGCTGGGCACCATGGACCAGCATCAGAAGCAACGCGACCTGCGCGAGCAGGAAGTCTCGGCTCGCCTGAAAAGCCTGGCCGAGCGCGTCGCATTGATGGAACAGGACGCCCAGGTCGTGCGGGATAATCTCGAAGAACAGCGGCAAAAAGCGCTCATCGATCCGCTCACGGGGCTACCTAACCGCGCCGCCTGGTCCGAGCGCCTCGAACATGAAGTCAGTCAGTGGCAGCAGCACGGTAACAGTCTGTTGTTGGCCATGCTCGATCTCGACCATTTCAAGCGCATCAACGATAACTACGGCCATCTGGCCGGTGACCGGGTGTTGAAGCTCATCGCCTCGGTGCTACGTAGACGCCTGCGGGGTGGCGATTTCATTGCCCGCTTCGGGGGTGAAGAGTTTGTCCTGTTGGTACCCGACACTCCTCTGGCGGATGGCGCCAAGTTGGCGGAGGCCCTGCGCGCGGCCATCGAAGTCTGTCCGTTCCACTTCAAGGGCGAACCGGTGACGGTTACGATGTCCATCGGCCTGACGGCATTCAAACCGGGTGAACGCAGCGATCTTGTGATCAAAAGAGCCGATCAGGCGCTATATCGCGCAAAAAATGCCGGACGCAACCGTGTTGAGCTGGGCTGAAAACAAATTGTTCCATTTTGTTTAATATCGGCGGGTGAGCCCGATCATTCGCCAGGCGATACGTTACACTGTTGCATTACTTCCAGCGCGTAATGCATTCCGCCATGAAATTTTTGTCGCTCATTGTCGCTTTATTGATTCTGGCCGGTTGCGCCAGCGGTCCACGGCTCGATACCAGCCACCCTTCAGTCAACCACGACAGCCGCATCCAATTCGTGGTGGTGCATTACACCTCGGCCTCCCTCGAACGATCCCTGGCGTTGCTGACCCACGGCGAAGTCAGTGCTCATTACCTGATTGGCGACGATAAGCGCGCGACCATTTATAAACTTATGGATGAAAACCGCCGCGCCTGGCACGCCGGGGAAAGCGAATGGCAAGGCCGGACCTGGCTCAACTCCAGCTCCATCGGGATTGAAATCGTCAATCCAGGCTTCGTCGATACGCCGACCGGGCGGCTCTGGTACCCCTACAGCGAAGCTCAGGTCCAGACGTTGATCGTGTTGCTCAAGGACATCGCCCAGCGTAACGCGATCAACCCGCGCAACATCATCGGCCACAGCGACATCGCTCCCTTGCGCAAGCTCGATCCGGGGCCGCTGTTTCCCTGGAAACGCCTGGCAGAGGCCGGCTTGGGAATCTGGCCAGACGAACAGGCCGTGGCGCGCCAGCAAGCCGTATTCGCCGCGCAGTTGCCGAGCGCCAGTTGGTTCCAGGCCGAACTGGCCCGCTTCGGCTACCCGACGCCCCAGACGGGCGAATGGGATGTGGCCACCCACCATGTGCTGGCTGCCTTTCAGCTGCACTACCGGCCGACCCGGTTCGACGGTACGCCGGATGCGCAAAGCGCGGCGATTTTGCAGGTGCTCAACCAGACAAAATAATGACGCCCGTCCGACGAATCGGGCCAAATCCAAATCAGAAGCTATAACTCATTGGTAACTTTCGGATTACCCATGATGACGGCTGCCCGCGAAACCCTACAGAGCTGGCTCCATCGCCCCCTATTCCTGGCGATGATGGCGGCTGCCTTGAGCACGGTGCTGTTGCTGGCCGGGAGCCTGGCGGTAGTGGTGCAGCAGATCCAGCAGCGTGAAAGCGAGCAGATGAATGCCCAGGGCGAGCGTTTCCTGCAACGCTTGGAGCAACTCTTCGGACAGCTGCGCGAAAGTCTCGACGATCTGCAAAACCAGCCGTTGCGTGGGTGTGACGATGACATGATCGCGACCTTGCGCCAGGTCAGCTTCAACTACCGCTTCGTCTACGAAGCGGTGTACATCGATGGCAGCGGCGTCTGTTCCAATCGCCCACACCAGAGCGGCTTGTCAGTGACTCGCCCGCCCGACATCCGGGGCCCGACCTACAGTTACTGGCTCAACACCACCACCGAGCCCGACGAGGATCGCGCGGCATTGATGCTGGGACGTGGCAACTTTCGGGTGGCCACGTCCCGCGGGCATTTGACGGATGTGGTCGACCTGCCGCCGGGCAGCAGCCTGCTGGTCGTCCTGGATCATGGTGAGCGGGCCATTCCTGTACTGGGGACCAATCAATACTGGCCGCCAACGGAGCCCTGGCCGCCGAAAAGCCAGCATGCCTTGCAAGTGACGCAGAACCGGCTGATCTATCGGATGCCGACCGACAACCCGGAATATCAGCTGGTGCTTATCGCTCAGCGCCACGGTTTTCAAGTTCCGCCCACCGCCTGGTGGTTGCTGCCCATCAGCCTGTTGCTGGGCCTGGGGATCGGGTTTCATGTGTTTCTGCTGGCGCGCCAGCGTCAATCCATGGATGCCGAATTACACGGAGCGATCCGGCGTGGCGAGTTGCAGGTGCTGTACCAGCCGATTTTCGACTTGAACAGCCGCAACTGTGTCGGGGCTGAAGCCTTGCTGCGCTGGCGACGACCGGACGGCACCCTGACTAGCCCGGACTTGTTTATTCCGATGGCAGAAAACACCGGGCAGATCCGCCAGATCACCGACTTCGTGCTGCAGCGGCTATTCGACCAGTTGGGCCAGTTGCTGCGGGCTAATCCACAGCTGTACATCTCGGTGAACCTGGCGGCGTGTGATGTGATGGTGCCGCGTATCGGCGAAGTGATTGCTCGCCTGTTGGCGCTGCACCGGGTCTCGGCGCACCAGATTGCCTTTGAAGTGACTGAGCGCGGTTTGATCGATGTGCTGGTTGCCCGGGATAACCTGCAGGCGCTACGCGACGTCGGGCATCAGGTGTTGATCGACGATTTCGGCACCGGCTATTGCAGCCTGGCCTACCTGCAAACCCTGCCGGTGGACTGCCTGAAAATCGACAAGGCTTTCATCGATGCCTTGGGTCACGATGCCGCCAGCAGCGGTGTGGCCCCTCATATCATTCGCATGGCCCACGCGCTGCAGCTCAAGGTGATCGCCGAAGGGGTCGAGTATGAAGCCCAAGCCTCCTACCTGAGCAGCGAGGGGGTGAAGTTTGGTCAGGGTTGGTTGTTTGCGCATGCGCTCAGTGCGGTGCAGCTCATCGAATTGATTACACGGGGTCGGCGCCTGCGCGGACGACGCCTGGACGATGAAGCCTGAGCCCCTCAGACCGCCAATGCCATGTAGAACTGCGTGCCCTGCCCCGGCCTTGAATAAACCCCCATGCGTCCGCCATGGAGCTGGACGATCTCCTTGCACAACGCCAGGCCCAGGCCTGCGCCACCCTTCTTGCGTCCGACCTGGACGAAGGGTTCGAAGATTCTTCCCTGCTGGCCGTAGGCAATGCCTTCACCGTTGTCTTCGACGCTGATGATCACCCGTTCGCCGTGGCGCCGGGCCTGTAGCCGGATCTGGCCGTCATCGCCGGTGTGACGCAGGGCATTGTCGATCAAGTTGTCCAGCACCCGGTCCAGCTGCGCAGCGTCGGCATGCAGGCGGGGCAGCGGGCCCTGGATCGCCACGAGCAATTCGACCCCCTTGGCCTCGGCTTGCGCGGCGAACCGCAACCGGGCCGCTTCGAGTAAATCGTCGATGGAGCAAGGTGCCAAGGTCAGCTTTTGCAAGCCGTTCTGATAACGAGAGAAGTTCAGCAGGTCATTGATCAGCTGCATCAGCCGCTGCATTTCTTCATTGACGGTGTTGAGCAGGTCAGCTTCGCGGGACTCTTCAGGGAAATGCACGCGCTCCTGCAACAGGCCGAACGCCATGTGCATGCCAGTGACGGGGGTGCGCAGTTCGTGGGACGCACGCAACACGAATTCACTGCGGACCCGTTCGAAAGCACGCTGTTCGGTGACATCGTGCAGCACCATCACCGCGCCGAGGATATGGCCCTGGGTGTGACTGACGGGTGTGAGACTGTAGGTCAGTACCCGCGACTCGCCGTCCACCTCGATGCTCAGGTCGTCCGGCGCCCGGTCCTGGGTTCCGCCGCGCAGTACCAGTTGTAACTCTTCATCCAGCTCCAGGCGTCCCAGCGCCTCGCCCAGTCCCCGGCCCAGGCGTTCCTCATTCCAGCCCAATTGTCGCTGGGCTACTGGGTTGAGATGCTCCAGGCGGCCTTGGCGGTCGATCATCAGCAAGCCGTCGTCGATACTGTCGAGCACGGCTTGCAAGCGTTGCTGGCCGGCGAGCAGTTCATCGACATTGGTGGCCTGATGCTCGCGCAAGGCCTGGGCCATGATGCCGAAACGACGTGTCAGAAGATTCAACTCGGAGGCGGAGGAAACCGGCAACGTCACTTCGAAATTGCCCTGGCCGATGTCATCCGCCGCAGCGGCCAGCGCCTCGATCGGCGCCCCGTAACGCCGGGCGATGCCGTGGGCCGTGACGAAACCAATGATCAACACCGCCAGTCCCACCAACCCTAGCAGCCCGGAAATCAACAGTGCGCGGTCACGGGCACGGTCCTGGGTTTCACTGATATTGTTCAAGGCGACGCGATACCCCTCGACCAGGCCATTGCGCAGCGCGTTGAATTTTGTGGTCAGTTCCTGCAGGTTTTCCCGCTGGGCCGGTTGTTGGCGAGTCGCTGTGAAGGCCTCGATAAAGGCGGTGTAGTCGTCTTTCGCCTTGCTGAAGGTGTTCGTCGGATGCTCCTGGCCACGTTCATGAGCGATGCCCTCCTCCAGCAACTCGACATAATGCCGCTTGGAGACCTCCAGCGCAGCCAGGTCAGGATCATCGTTGAGTATTACCATCAACTGATCGCCCAGCGTCTGGCGCAGCTTGAGCCCCAGGTCCAGCAGGATGAAGTTGTCGCGTACCGCTTGTTCCTGGGTGTTGGCCATTTGCATCACGCTGACCAAGCCAAGCACCAGCCCTAGCAATGCCACGGTAATCAGGGCCGAGATGCTGAGAAACAGCCGCGTGCGCAGCTTCATCGCCAGTTTCATAAGGGATTGCTCACAGGTTGTACTGCTTGCGTTTGCGATAGAGCGTGGACGCATCGATACCCAGGGTCTTGGCCGCCTGGTCGAGGGTGTCGGCGGTGGCCAGCACCGCCCCGATGTGGGCCTTTTCCAATTCGTCGAGGCTCAGCGCGGCACCGATTCGCGGCGCATTGTTGACCGGTTGCTCGGCCATGCCCAAGTGACTGATTTCGACTTTTTCCTGAGGACAGATAATGCTGGCCCGCTCGACCACGTTACGCAGTTCGCGGATATTGCCCGGCCAGCGATAACCTAGCAGCGCTTCTCGAGCCTCGTCGCTGAAACCCCGGGCCGGGCGCGCGTACTCCTTGACGAAGCGCGCCAGGAAGCGATCGGCCAGGGTCAGGATGTCTTCGGTGCGCTCGCGCAACGGCGGCAGGTGCAGGGTGATGACGTTCAGGCGATACAGCAGGTCTTCGCGAAAACGCCCATCGCGCACCATGTCTTCCAGGTTGAGGTTGGTGGCGGCGAGAATCCGCACATCGGCGCGGCGTGTCACCGGATCCCCGACCCGTTCGTATTCCTTGTCCTGAATGAATCGCAGCAATTTGGGTTGCAACGGCAGGGGAAAGTCGCCGATCTCGTCGAGAAACAGCGTGCCGCCGTCAGCCTGGTTGACGCGACCCAATGTGCTCTCACTGGCGCCGGTGAACGCGCCGCGGCTGTGACCGAACAATTCGCTTTCCATCAGTTCAGTGGTCAGCGACGGGCAATTGATGGTGACGCAGGACTTCTTCGCACGCTTGCTCCAGCCGTGGATCGCCCGGGCCAACTCGCCCTTACCCGTGCCGGATTCGCCGAGAATCAGGATGTTGGCATCGGTGCTGGCGACCTGGCGAGCGGTTTCAAGCACGACTTTCATCGCCGGGCTGTGGGAGTCGAGGCCGTCCTTGGGTTTGCGCACTTCCCCTTCGAGGGCTTCGAGCCTGGCCGATAACTGGCGCACTTCAAGTTGCTTGGCGGTCGCCAGGCGCAGTTGATCCGGGCTGCAAGGCTTGACCAGATAATCGGCGGCGCCGGCCTGGATCGCATCGACAGCGGTGTCGACCGCCGAGTGGGCGGTAACGATCACCACCCGCATCCACGGCGCCTGGACACGCATTTGCGCCAGGACATCGAGACCGTTGTCCTCACCCAGGCGCAGGTCGAGAAAACACAAGTCGAACACCTGACGCTGAAGCAGGGTGTCGGCCTGGGCGGCGCTGTTGGCGGTGGCGACGGTATAGCCTTCGTCTTCCAGGCAGTAACGAAACGTACGCAGGATGGCGGACTCATCGTCTACCAGCAGAATGCGGCCTTGATGCTCGGTGGCGGATTCCATTTTCCTACGCTCCTTAATGAATGATGTTGGTTAGTGTCAGAAAAATCGGGCAAGTTGCATGGTCATTTCTGAGGGGATATTACTCACCGCGAACGACCCTGTGGACGTCTGACGCCTAAAAGATTGATTTGAGTCCATTTTTTTATCGTTAATGCGCTCCGGGCGGTTCGGCTTGCTGGTTCCGACAGCTGTTTCTGATGGGCAATTCAAAAAGAATCCAATCCCCCTTTTCCTTCGTTCGTGCAATACGCACGACTCCTTCCCGCGCCATCGTGCAGGATGCGCCCTCCGCGTTTTACGCATCAGTTATAAGTTATTGTTTTTATTGATGTTTTATTTGCCAAAAAACTGGCATGCCGACTGCAATGATCTGAGTAACGTGGCGCTAAGGCGCTTCAACCAGATCACCACTCGGGTGGGGAGGAATTCCAGGATGAATCGTCAAAGTGCCGCCCAATTTCGAATCACTTCCCTGCACGTCCAGCAGGTTTTGTGGGCTGCCGTAGCGCTGCTGGTCACGCTTGTGGCAGGCCAGCAATTGCTTCTCTGGCATCAGAGCCAACAGCCCGAGGCGCCACTGGTGTCGATTCAGCGTGCTCCTCAAACCCATTTCAGCTCCGTCAGCAGCGTCGCGGACATTTCCGCTTCCATGCGAATGATGGATGTCGATCAGGTACAGCCTGTCACCGACATGCCCCGTCAGGAGCGCTGGGTGTTTTAACTTGATGGACCGGTCGTCTACCGCACTGGAACCATCGCCGCCAGACCCTAACTAAATAGAAAAGCGTAAGGAGAATCACCATGTTGAGCTGGGCAATTACTTTCCTGATCATTGCCATCATCGCCGCCGTACTGGGCTTCGGTGGTATCGCAGGCACCGCCACGGGCATCGCCAAGATTCTCTTTGTCGTGTTCCTGGTGATGTTCATCGCTTCCTTCTTCTTTGGCCGTCGCGGCCGAGGCTGACCATGAAGGCTTCAATTAAAGGACTGGCCGCCGCCCTGTTGTTGGGCGGCAGTGCCACGGCAATGGCTGCCAATGATGGACAGATGCGGGTCAATCAGTTGCTTGAAGCAGACCCGCAGTATCGTCAAACCTGGCAGCAGATCGTCAAAAAGGAAGAACGCCTGCCGGAGTGGGTGATGAACCTGTCGGGCGATTCGGAACAGATGAATGCTGTCGAGGAAGATGGCGACAAGTATCTGGTCGGCCCGTTGTGCGAAACCCAGGCGACGTGCCGCAGCAAACGCCTGATCGTGGCGTTCAGTTTTGATAAGGACGAGGCCTACGCCATGTTGGTGGAAGTCCCTGCCGGATTGCCAGCCGACAAGTCGCCGACCCGTCACGCCGACTACCGTTTCCTCGGTAAACCCGATGACGGTATGCAGAAACTGTTAATGGAACAACTCAAGAAAGATCCCAACTGGTATTGAGTTTTGAAAACGAGAAAAGCAGCCCTGCTTTTCTCTTCTGCACGGCCCGAGGAGGGCCGCTGCATGACCAGGGGGCCGGGACGCTTTGACTGTTAGGGTCGGAGTGACCTACGGGCACAAGGGGTGCCTGCGAAAGGGCCGGGTCAGGTAAAAGCTGCGACGCAGGTTCGCGAAGTCGTGATGACTTGGCGAACTTGCGTAGGGCTTGTGCTTCGAAAGGCTCGCGCCAGAGCGGCCTGTTGAAGGAAGCCACAAGCAGGCCCACACTGCGACATATTGACTCCTGCACTTAACTTATTCCCCCTTGGCTGACCGTATATCGGACAATACCCACGCGAGTCACCTGCGCAGGTGCGTTTCGGATCGCCACCCTTTTCTCGGTTCTCCGCGTTTATGACTGAAAGCCCGGCTACGCTGAAACGGCCGTTTCACGGCACTTATGCCAGCTGAAATGTCCTATTCGAACGGCCTGGGACGTGCGTTCCGTTTGCAAAATCTCATGCCGATTCGGCATAGGGTAGGCGGTTACGGCATTAGACGATCCTCCCTTGCATCGCAATAGTTGCGCCTTTTTTCGCCTGGCAGTAAGCCGCAAGCGCGTGCTCAAGGTGACCTTATATGGGGGCAAAGGTACGAACTCGGAGCGTCGTCGGCGTTTCGGTACGTGCCTCTGCCCGAGTCCAACTGAAGTAAGGGTAATGATATGAAGAAGGCAAGACTAAGCCTCGCTTGGCAGATCCTCATCGGTCTGGTGCTCGGGATTGCATTGGGCGCGCTGCTCAACCATTTCAGTGCCGAGAAGGCCTGGTGGATCAGCAATGTGCTGCAACCGGCAGGCGATATCTTTATCCGTCTGATCAAGATGATCGTGATCCCGATCGTGATTTCCTCGCTGATCGTCGGCATCGCCGGGGTCGGTGACGCCAAGAAACTCGGGCGTATCGGTCTGAAGACCATTCTTTACTTCGAAATCGTCACCACCATTGCCATCGTCGTCGGCCTGTTGCTGGCCAACTTCTTCCAGCCAGGCAGCGGCATCGACATGAGCACCCTGGGGACTGTGGATATTTCCAAGTACCAGGCCACGGCGGCAGAAGTCCAACACGAGCATGCCTTCGTCCAGACCATTCTCAACCTGATCCCGTCGAACATCTTCGCAGCGGTTGCCCGTGGCGAGATGCTGCCGATCATTTTCTTCTCCGTGCTGTTCGGCCTGGGTCTGTCCAGCCTGCAATCGGACCTGCGCGAACCGCTGGTGAAAATGTTCCAGGGCGTGTCGGAGAGCATGTTCAAAGTTACCCACATGATCATGATGTACGCCCCGATTGGCGTGTTCGCACTGATTGCGGTGACGGTCGCCAACTTCGGTTTCGCGTCCCTGCTGCCGCTGGCGAAGCTGGTGATCCTGGTTTACGTTGCCATCGCCTTCTTCGCCTTCGTGGTGCTGGGCCTGATCGCGCGCCTGTTCGGCTTCTCGGTGCTCAAGCTGATGCGCATCTTCAAAGATGAGCTGGTGCTGGCCTACTCCACCGCCAGTTCCGAAACCGTGCTGCCGCGGGTGATCGAGAAGATGGAAGCCTATGGCGCACCGAAGGCCATCTGCAGCTTCGTGGTGCCCACCGGGTATTCGTTCAACCTCGACGGTTCGACCCTGTACCAGAGCATCGCGGCGATCTTCATCGCCCAGCTGTATGGCATCGACCTGTCCATCAGCCAGCAATTGCTTCTGGTGCTGACCTTGATGGTGACCTCCAAAGGCATCGCCGGCGTGCCGGGCGTGTCCTTCGTGGTGTTGCTGGCCACCCTGGGCAGCGTGGGTATTCCGCTGGAAGGCCTGGCCTTCATCGCCGGTGTCGACCGCATCATGGACATGGCCCGCACCGCGCTGAACGTCATCGGCAATGCCTTGGCCGTGCTGGTCATCTCCCGTTGGGAAGGCATGTACGACGATGCCAAGGGCCAGCGCTACTGGAACTCCCTGCCGCACTGGCGCAGCAAAGAGCCGCTGCCGGTGGGGGAAGTTTCCAGCCATTGATGCGCCTATCCCCTGTGGGAGCGAGCTTGCTCGCGATTGCGATGTGTCAGCCAACATCAATACTGACTGAGCCGACGCCATCGCGAGCAAGCTCGCTCCCACAGGGGGGGCTGCGCAGTGACTAGCAAACCCCGGAGAAATCCGGGGTTTGTCGTTTCTGCCAGCCCCGCTATCATTCGCCGCATCTTCCGGGGGATTTAACCGATGCTCAATGGCCTGTGGCTTGGCTTCTTTATCGTGGCAGCCGTGTCGGCGCTGGCGCAGTGGTTGATCGGTGGCAACGCCGGCATCTTCGCCGCCATGGTGGAAAGCATCTTCGCCATGGCCAAGCTGTCGGTAGAGGTGATGATCCTGTTGTTTGGGACCTTGACCCTTTGGCTGGGATTCCTGCGGATCGCCGAAAAAGCCGGCATCGTCGACTGGCTGGCCAAGGCCCTCGGCCCGCTGTTCTTACGCTTGATGCCAGAAGTACCGGCCGGCCATCCGGCCATCGGCCTGATCACCCTCAACTTTGCCGCCAACGGCCTGGGGCTGGACAACGCGGCCACCCCTATCGGGCTGAAAGCCATGCGCGCCTTGCAGGACCTCAACCCCAGCCCGACTATCGCCAGCAATGCGCAGATCCTGTTCCTGGTGCTCAACGCTTCATCGCTGACGCTGCTGCCAGTGACGATCTTCATGTACCGCGCCCAACAGGGTGCGCCGGACCCCACACTGGTGTTCCTGCCGATCCTGCTCGCCACCAGCGCCTCGACCTTGATGGGGCTGCTGTCGGTAGCGTTCATGCAACGCCTGCGGCTGTGGGACCCCGTGGTGCTGGCCTATCTGATTCCGGGGGCGTTGGTGCTGGGCGGCTTCATGGCGCTGCTGGCAACGCTCTCGGCCACGGCGCTGGCGGGGCTGTCGTCGATCCTGGGCAACCTGACCCTGTTCGGCTTGATCATGATGTTTCTGGTGGTGGGGGCCCTGCGCAAGGTCAAGGTGTATGAAGCCTTCATCGAGGGCGCCAAAGAGGGTTTCGACGTCGCCAAGACGTTGCTGCCGTACCTGGTGGCGATGCTCTGCGCTGTTGGCGTGCTGCGCGCCTCGGGGGCGCTGGATTTCGGCCTCGACGGCATTCGGCACCTGGTGCAATGGGCCGGCTGGGACACGCGTTTCGTCGATGCTCTGCCGACCGCCATGGTCAAGCCGTTCTCCGGCAGCGCAGCGCGGGCGATGCTGATCGAGACCATGAAGACCTCCGGCGTGGACAGCTTCCCGGCGCTGGTGGCAGCGACCATCCAGGGCAGCACCGAAACCACCTTCTACGTGCTGGCGGTGTACTTCGGTGCCGTGGGCATCCAGCGAGCGCGGCATGCGGTGGGTTGCGCGCTGCTGGCCGAATTTAGCGGGGTCGTGGCGGCGATCGGGGTTTGCTACTGGTTCTTTGGCTGAGCGCTCACGCGTTTTAGTGAAGCGAGGGCGTTGCGAGACGCTGGCCCTGTTCCACCGTCCAGTTCACCACATCGGCCGTCAGCCGATCACTGGCCCGGCCAAAACCGTCCACCACCGCCGGCACTTTCACGTCGGTCAGCGGCTGGCGTACTTCAAAGCGGCGACTGGCCAGGATGCGTTGGTCGAAACCGCGTACCAGCAGCGCATCCAGGCGGATCACCACGCTGGCCGCGGTACCTTGGTATTCGGTCTGGAAAGCCTGCAATTGGCCGCCCAGCTCCAGATCAGCCTGCAAGTTGCTGTCGGCGACACTCAACAACCCGACCCGTCCATCCTGGGCGAAGCCATCGAGCAAACGGTTACGCAACAACACCGGTGCCGGATCGCTCCAGCGCGAGCCGGCGTAGCTGCTGAGCAGGTTGCCGTGGGGAATGACCGCGATGTTCGGGCTGTTGAGCACTTCGCTGGCCTGCGGGTTGGCCAGGCGCAGCGACCAGTTCAACGGCGTACCCGCAGATGCCGGGGTCGGGGTGACCGGCAAGCGATACACATCCGAAGGTTCAGCCTTGGGCAAGATCGAGCAACCGCCAACCAGAAGCAATCCGGCCAGCAAGAGAATAGGGCGGATGAACGGTTTCAACGACTTCATGGCGTGAACTCCTTGTTCTTGTCATTGCCCAGCAAATAGCCGCTGGGGTTGGCATCCAGGCGCCGGGAGATGCCCCGCAGTGCGCTCAGGGTCTCGCGCAGCTCACGCACGGCGGGCGCCAGGGCATTGAGGCCCTGCATGCCGTTATTCAGCGAGTCGCGGTTGTCGTTCAGCAGTTTGTCCAGGGTCGCCGTGGTGTGCGCCAGAGACTGCATGGCCTGGCCGGCGCTGCCGAATGCCTGTTTGCCCTGGTCGTTGAGCAAGCCATTGGCATTGCGCATCAACGCCGTGGTCTGCTCCAGCGTGGCACTGGCCTGTTTGCCGATGGACGCCAGTTGTTGCATGGCCTGGCGAATGTCACCGCGCTGCTCGGCGATGACCCCAGTGGTTTGCTCCAGATGCTCGAGGGTTTTGCCCAGGCGCTGGACGTTGTCCGCGGAGAACACTTCATTGGCGTTATGCAGCAGCTGGTTGATGCTGGTCATCACGTCATCGCTGTTGTTCAGCAGGCGAGCGATAGGCGAGGGCGCGGCGACAATCACCGGCGGCTCACCGTCGTGCCCCGCAAGTGGCGGGCTCTGGGGTGTACCGCCGCTGAGCTGGATAATCGAGGTGCCGGTGATGCCGGTCAGTGCCAATTTGGCCTGGGTGTCTTGCTTGATCGGTGTTTCACCGCTCAAGCGCACCCGCGCCAGCACCCGGCGCGGATCATTCGGGTCCAGGCGCAGATTCACCACGTCCCCGACCTTGATGCCGCTGTACTCCACCGAACTGCCCCTGGACAAGCCGCTGACCGCCTCGTTGAACACCACTTCGTAATACTTGAATTCGCTGTCCACGCTGGACTTGGCCAGCCACAAGCCAAATAGCAGGGCGCCGACCACCACGATCACGGTGAACAGGCCGATCAATACATGATGGGCTCGGGTTTCCATGTCAGACCTCATTCAGTTGTGTAGCGGCAGATAACGCCGCGCGACCGCGAGGGCCATGGAAGTATTCGTGAATCCAGGCATCGTCGGTTTCCGATACCTTGTCGATGACGTCGGCCACCAGCACTTTTTTCTGGGCCAGCACCGCCACCCGGTCGGTGATGGTGTAAAGCGTGTCCAGATCATGGGTGACGAGGAATACGCTCAGGCCCAGGGCATCGCGCAACGTCAGGATCAACTGATCGAACGCCGCCGCGCCGATGGGATCGAGGCCGGCGGTGGGTTCGTCGAGAAACAGGATGTCCGGGTCCAGGGCCAGCGCCCGCGCCAGGGCGGCACGCTTGACCATGCCGCCGGACAGCGAGGCCGGGTATTTGTCCGCCGCCGAGAGCGGCAGCCCGGCCAGCGCCAGCTTCACCGCCGCCAGGTGCTCGGCATCGGCTCGGCTGAGCCCGGCGTGTTCGATCAGGGGCAGGGCGACATTTTCTGTCACGGTCAGGGACGAAAACAGCGCGCCTTTCTGAAACAGCACGCCAAAGCGCCGCTCCACCTGTGAGCGTTGTGCCTGGGGCAGGCTTGGCAAGTCCTGGCCGAACACCCGCACTGAGCCTTCGCTGGGCTGACGCAAGCCGACGATGCTGCGCAACAGCACCGATTTGCCGCTACCAGAGCCGCCGACGACGGCGAGGATCTCGCCTTTGTACACGTCCAGGTCAAGGTTTTCGTGCACGCTCTGGGGGCCAAAGCGGTTGCACAGGCCACGCACCTGAATCACCGCCTCGGCGGGTGCCCTGGAAGGTCGACTCACCAGCCCATCTCCATGAAAAACAGCGCGGCCACGGCATCCAGCACAATCACCACGAAAATCGATTGCACGACGCTGGACGTAGTATGAGCCCCAACGGACTCGGCGCTGCCGCTGACCTTGAAGCCTTCCAGGCAGCCCACGGCAGCGATCAGGAAGGCAAAGATCGGCGCCTTGACCATCCCCACCACGAAATGCTGCACGCCGATGTCCGACTGCAACAGCGTCAGGAACATCGCCGGGGAAATACCCAGCGACAGGGCGCACACGACGCCGCCGCCAATGATGCCTGAGAGCATGGCGACGAAGGTCAGCATGGGCAGTACCACCAACAGCGCCAACACCCGCGGCACCACCAGCAACTCGACCGGATCGAGACCCAGGGTGCGGATCGCGTCGATTTCTTCGTTGGCCTTCATCGAGCCGATCTGCGCAGTGAACGCACTGGCGGTGCGGCCCGCGATGAGGATCGCCGTCAGCAACACGCCGAATTCCCGTAGAAACGAGAACGCTACCAAGTCCACGGTAAAGATGCTGGCGCCGAAATCCGCCAGCACCGTCGCGCCGAGGAAGGCCACCACCGCGCCCACCAGGAACGTCAGCAAGGCGACGATGGGTGCCGCGTCCAGGCCGGTTTGCTCGATGTGAACGACCATCGGCGTCATGCGCCAGCGTCGGGGGTGAAACAGGCCGCGGCCCAGGGTTTCCAGGATCAAGCCAATAAAGCCGAGTAATTGCAGGGTGTCCTGCCAGACCTTCTCCACGGCCCGTCCGATGCGGGTCAGCAACTGAGTCACGACGCTCACGGGCGGCTCTTTGACCGGTACGCAGAAGTCCGTCAGTGAACGGTAGACCGTCTGTAGCAGCGCTCGCTCGGCCGCGGGCAAGCTGCAATCAGGGTGTTCGGTGGTCTTGTCCAGCCGCTCGGAACCCAGCAGTTCCACCAACAATGAGGCGCCAGCGGTGTCGAGGGCACCCAGGCCATTGAGGTCGATCAGGGTGTTTTCATCGTACTGGCCGCGCAGCGAGTCGCTCAAACGCTTGAGTTGCGTGTAATGGACCAGCGTCCAGTCGCCGCTGACCCATAGTTGCGCCGGAGAGCGAGCCGTATCCAGTCGGGCGCTGCCAGTGCGGGGATCTGGGGTCATAAGCTCCATGCTCGTTCGGCTTGAACAGCGCTACCTAATAGCATGATCGCCATCATTTTGCTTCGGGTAGCGCGGCGTTCACGGTGAAACGCAGCACACCGATCACCTGGCCATTCTCCGTGAGCACCCGCACCTGCCATTTGCCTGTCGGGTCATCCGGGAAGTTCTGCTTGTGGGTCCAGGCGCGGTAGCCTTCCTTGCGCCCGCCATGAATGTCCAGGGCGATGCGGTCTACCTCTTTGCCGTTGAACTGCCAGACATGGTAGATCCGCTCATCGAGCCCCCTTGGCGCGTTGATGGCGGTGTAGGCATACAGGCCGCTGCTGCGGATCTGGGCGGCGCTGACTTCCTTGAGGCTGGCGCCCGGCGTGCGGTCTTGCAGTTGGGTGCTGATCGCCACCTCGGTCATCCATAGCGTGGCCGGCGGTACCCAGGAGCGCAGCACCCAGCCGGCGGCGCCAATCCCGACGGTGATACACAAAATGGCCAGGGCGTTGCGCACGGTGCGGATCGGAAAGATCGAGGCCAGGCTCGGAAACGACAGCAGCATGGCCGTGCCCAGTGCCAGCTTGAAGCTCTGGTCGGTGGTCAAGTGCAGGATGACCGGCAACGCCGTGAGCAGGGCGGCGAACAGCGTCAGTGTGTGCAATGCCAGGAATGCCCAGCGCCGGGGCGCCAGCCATTTGTAGTACAGCGGATCAATGATCGAGATCAGCGCCGCCGTCGCGAGCAGGCCGGTGAAAATCACCTGGCTGCTGTTCCAGGTGGTGGTAATGAAGAAGAACGGCAGGACGAAAAACAGGCTTTCCTGGTGAATCATCTGCGTGGCGTAACGCAGTAGCGGCTGGGGTATTTCCCGTTTGAAGATGCGCGCGAACAGCCGGGTCATGCTGTTCTCGACCATCAGCCAGAGCCAGCTCACCAGCATCATGACCGCGATCCAGGTCGCCAGGCCTTGCTGGCGGTCCACCAGCATGAAGCTGCCGAGCCCGGAGATGAAACCACCGAGCGCAATGACCCCTGGATAGCGCTTCATCAGTTCAAGGAGGCGCTGGATGTAGACCGTCAGGTTCTGCATGAGGTGGTTTCACAGTAAGTCGTAGGAAATATCTCTGACAGAATATCGCCAGGGAGGTGACATGGCGAGGATCGGGGCTCGTGTCGCGATCATCTTATGTGGCGAGGGAGCTTGCTCCCGCTCGAGTGCGCAGCACTCGCTATTTGTGATGCGCTCGAGCTTGTTGGGGCCGCTGCGCGGCCAGCGCGAGCAAGCTCGCTCGCCACA
Source organism: Pseudomonas sp. G2-4 (assembly GCF_030064125.1). NCBI lineage: Bacteria > Pseudomonadati > Pseudomonadota > Gammaproteobacteria > Pseudomonadales > Pseudomonadaceae > Pseudomonas > Pseudomonas sp. G2-4. The sequence continues at coordinate 6,623,042 of NZ_CP125957.1, forward strand.
AAAGCATCACCAACATTCGATCAGGCCCGGCGACGCACTTGCCACACCACCAACCCCAGCAACAACAACCCCAACACACCGCCCAGCCCCCAAACGAGTTCGTCATCGCTGAGCAGCGGTTTCTCGATGCGCAGGTAACCCGGGTCCTTGAGCAGCTCGCGCAGGGCCAGGTTGGCCTCCTCCAGGCTCACGCCCTGCAAGCGCACGGCCGGGTTGGCGAAGCGGCCGTCTTCATAATCGCCCAAGGCGCCCCAGTAGTAATCGGCCAAGGCACTGTTACCTTGAACCGCCCAGGTCTGGTGCGCGATGGCCGCTCGTTTGATGCGCATGAAACTGTCGGGGTCCAAGCCGTCCTTGAGCAACGTACTGCGCAGCTCCTCAAGGGCTTGTTCGGCTTGCGGCAGGTCTTCGCGGGCCAGGTCCGCGTTCATGCTGAAGAAGCCGACGCCGCCGAACACTTCCCGCTCCACCCACGGCCCATAGGACAGGCTGCGGGCCAGGCGCAGCTGGCGATAGAGCGCCCAGTCCAGGTAATCCTTGAGCAAGTCGAAGGTTTCGTCGTGTTGTTGTTCCAGCACCGGCTCCGGAAATAGCCAGTGAAGCTTGGCGCCATTGCCGACCAGGCCACGGATGAGATTACGCTTGGTGACCGCGCTGTAGCGGATCTGTGGCAGCGCTTCGTGCACGCTCGGCTCCACCGGCTCGAGTTCGCCAAAGGAGCGCTCCAGATAGGCCGGCAGCAACCGGTCGAGATCGCCGACCACGATCAGCGTCATGTTGTTCGGCGCATACCAGGCCTTGCGCGCCTGCTCGATCTTGGCGAGGGTGAGGCGTTCGACCTCGGCCCGTTCCGCGCAACGCAGGCCCAATTCCACCGCCAGTTGATTGCTGGCCTTGTGGCTCAGGTCCTGCTGGTCGAGCCAGCGTTGCAGATGGGTGTAATGGCCGCCGTCTTCGCGTTCGACCACCCGTTTGGCGGCCTCCAAGGCTTTGTCATCGATGCGGGTGCGGGTCAAGAGCGCCAGCAGCAGGTCGAGGATCTTGCGTTGATTGCGTGCCGGCGCCTCGATCACGAACGTGGTGTCGGCGTTGCTCGTGAAGGCATTCCACTCGCCGCCCAACGCCTGCATGCGCTCTTCCAGGCCGCCTTCGCCGCCCTCATCGACGCCACTGAACAGCAAATGCTCAAGTAAATGCGGCAGTTCCTTGTCGGCGCAGCTGAAATCGTCCAGGCCCACGCCGACCACCAGCCGGATTGCCACGTGCCCGCGCTCACTGCCGGGCTTGAGCAATAGCTGCAAACCGTTGGGCAATGTATAGCCTTCGACCTGAAACCGATCCAGGGCCACTGCGGGCAGCGAGCCGAGCAAAAGAAAGGCGAGCAACAGACAACGCATAACGGGCTTCCTGGCGGCTAGTGAAGGTCCATGTGCCGGGCAGCCGTTATCGCAAGCCAGCGTAGTCCCACATCGAATCCATAGGTTTATGACGCGGTGGGAGCGAGCCGGCTCGCGAATGGCATTAAACCCAAGCCATTGTTACTGACTGACCAATGGGCCAGTCGTTCAAGGCGAATGGGTGATGTCGGAAATTTCATCCGCCGCCAGCGCGCCGATCTCGGAGGTTTCCAGTACTACGTAGGCGCTGCCGCAAAACAGCGAATTGAGGCGCCTCATGTCGGCGATCAGCTCCAGATGCATGGAGCTGGTCTCGAGGCTTTGCACGATTTTGCGCTGCAGTCGGCTGACGTGGGCATGGGCCATTCGCCGTTCCTGCGCACGGAAGCGCCGTTTCTCACGCAGCAACTGACGGGCGCTTTCCCGGTCGGCACTGAGAAACACTGACAGGCCCAGCCGCAGGTTGGCGATCAAATGGCTGTGCAGCCCGGCCAGTTCCTCCAGGCCCACATCGGAAAAAGAACGGCGTTGTGAGGTTTTCTGTTGCTGGACCTTGCGCAACATGCGCTCGATCAGATCGCTGGCCAGCTTCAGGTTGATCGCCAGCTCGATAATCTCCGCCCATCGGCGGCTGTCCTGTTCGCTGAGGTCCTCGCGGGGCATTTGCGCCATGTACAACTTGATGGCGCTGCACAATGCCTCGACGTCGTCACTCATGCGCCGTACTTCCTGGGTGACCGCTGTCTGCTGGCCGCGCAGCACGTCCAGCATGGCTTCGAGCATGTTTTCGATCAGGTCGCCGATGCGCAGGGTTTCCCGGGCGGCATTCGCCAGCGCCAGGCTCGGCGTGGGGAGGGCGGCGAGGTCCAGGTGCCGGGGCTTGGCCGTGCCGTTGGTGTCCGGGCGCTCCGGCAGCAGCCAGGCACAGAGCCGGGCCATCGGCGCGACGCTGGGCAGCAGCACCAGGCAGCGCACGGTGTTGTAGAGCAGGTGGAAACCGATGACCGTTTCCTGGGGACTGAAGTCCAGGCTGTCCAGCCAGCCCACCAGCGGATCGAGGACCGGAATGATCAGCAACAGGCCGATCAGCTTGTACAGCAGGCTGCCCAATGCCACCTGGCGCCCGGCGGCGTTCTGCATGCTGGTGCTGAGAAAGGCCAATATGCCGCTGCCGATGTTGGCGCCGATCACCAGGCCGATGGCTACCGGCAGGCTGATCACCGCCGCGCCAGCCAGTGTCGCGGTCAGCAGCACGGCCGCCAGGCTGGAATAGGAGATCATTGCGAACAGCGCACCCACCAGCGCATCGAGCAGGATGTCGCCGGTCAGCGAGGCGAAAATCACCTTCACGCCCTGGGCCTGGGTGATGGGCGCGGCGGCTTCGACGATCAATTGCAGGGCCAGGATGATCAGGCCCAGGCCAATGCCGACCCGGCCCAGTTGCCCGACGCGGGTCTGTTTGCGCGACAGGAAAAAAATCACCCCGAGGAAAATCAGCAACGGCGACAACCACGACAGGTCCAGGGTCAGCACCCGCGCCATCAGCGCGGTACCGACATCGGCGCCGAGCATGGTTGCCAGGGCAGGGGTCAGCGCCATCAGGCCCTGGCCGACGAACGAGGTGACGAGCATGGCCGTGGCATTGCTGCTCTGGACCATGGCGGTGACCATGATGCCGGCGACGAACGCCAACCAGCGTCGGGACATGTTCTGGCTGATGACATGGCGCAGGTTCGAGCCATAGACCCGCAGAATGCCGGTACGGACGATGTGCGTGCCCCAGATCAGCAAGGCCACGGCGGAGAGCAAATTGAGCAGGGTCAGCATGAGGAGCCCCCTGTTAGCGTCCCAAAGGGACAAATTGACAGTGCCACATCATTTTTAGGTTTGTACTTAAGCTGTAGTTGGCTAATGGTTCGAGCGCCAGCATTGCACAGCTAAAGAATCGATTGAAACAAAACTGTCATAAAAATGCGCCACAGCCCCTGTGGGAGCGAGCTTGCTCGCGATGAGGCCATAACAATCAACCTCTTCGTTGACTGTCAGGCCGCCATCGCGAGCAAGCTCGCTCCCACAGGTTTCTGCCGGCATGAAAAAAGGGGCTTTGAAAGCCCCTTCATTCAAATGCCCCACGCCATTACTGGCCCGGAATATCCTTACGCAGTTTCACCGGATCCTGCTGCTTGCGCTTGCGGGCCATGGCAGTCCGCATCTTGATGTTGAACGCTTCCACCGCCAGGGAGAACGCCATGGCGAAGTAGACGTAGCCTTTTGGTACGTGCACATCGAACGATTCGGCGATCAGCACGGTACCGACCACCAACAGGAACGACAGCGCCAGCATCTTCAGCGACGGGTGCTTGTCGATGAACTCACTGATGGTACCCGCGGCCAGCATCATCACCAGCACGGCCACGATGATTGCGGCCACCATCACCGGTACATGGGAAACCATGCCGACAGCGGTAATGACCGAGTCCAGGGAGAACACGATGTCGATGATCGCGATCTGGATGATGGTGTAGATGAAGTTGCCGCCCTTGCCCGAAGGCCCTTCTTGGGTTTCATCCTCGCCTTCCAGGGCGTGGTACATCTCCTGGGAGCTTTTCCACAACAGGAACAAGCCGCCAAAGAACAGGATCAGGTCACGACCGGAGATGCCCTGGCCGAACACTTCGAACAAGTTGTCGGTCAGGCGCATGACCCAGGTGATGGACAGCAGCAACAGGATCCGCGTGATCATGGCCAGCGCCAGGCCGAAAATCCGGGTGCGCGCCTGCATGTGCTTAGGCATGCGGCTGACCAGGATCGAGATCATGATGATGTTATCGATGCCCAGAACGATTTCCAGGGCAGTCAGGGTAAAGAAGGCAACCCAGATTTCGGGGTTGGTCAGCCATTCCATGTGAGTTCCTTTGAGCGAGTGTTAGGCCGCGCCGCGCCTTCGCGTATCTGGCAGGCGCAGCGCGGCGGGTGTTGCTTTTATAGAGTGCTGAACAGCGGAAAAATCCCCATCAGCAGCGCGGCGAACATTATGCACAGGCAAACCAGTACTGCCCACTTCAAGGTGAAGCGCTGGTGATCGCCAAACTCGATCCCGGCCAGGGCCACCAACAGATAAGTGGACGGAACCAGCGGGCTTAACAGGTGGACGGGCTGACCGACGATGGAGGCACGGGCCATTTCAACGGCGGTGATGCCGTAGTGGCTGGCCGCTTCAGCGAGAACCGGTAACACGCCGTAATAAAATGCATCGTTCGACATGAAGAACGTGAACGGCATGCTCACCAGCGCGGTAATCACCGCCAGGTACGGGCCGAGGAAATCCGGGATCACCGCCAGCAGGCTCTTGGACATGGCGTCGACCATGCCAGTACCGGACAGGATGCCGGTAAAGATACCTGCCGCGAAAATCAGCCCGACCACCGCCAACACGCTGCCGGCGTGCGCCGCAACGCGGTCTTTCTGCTGTTGCAGGCAAGGGTAGTTGACGATCATCGCGATACTGAAGGCCACCATGAACAGCACCGGCAGTGGCAACAGACCGGCGATCAGGGTGCACATCAGGCCCAGGGTCAGCGCGCCGTTGAACCAGATCAATTTCGGACGACGGGCGTCCGGGAACTGGGAAACGCTGATTTCGCTGTGGTCCATTTCATCACCGGCCAGGTGCAATTCACCCAGGCGAGCGCGCTCGCGTTTACCGTACATGTAGGAAATCGCCAGGATCGCCACCACACCGGCCAGCATCGCCGGAATCATTGGAACGAAGATGTCGGATGGATCGACGTGCAGCGCACTGGCCGCCCGGGCCGTCGGGCCGCCCCAGGGGGTCATGTTCATCACGCCACCGGCGAGAATGATCAGGCCAGCCATGATGCGTGGGCTCATGCCGATGCGGCTGTAGAGCGGCAGCATCGCGGCCACGCAGATCATGTAAGTGGTCGCGCCGTCACCATCAAGGGAAACGACGAGCGCCAGAACGGCGGTACCGACCGAAACTTTCAACGGGTCGCCCTTGACCAGCTTGAGGATCTTGCGCACGGCCGGGTCGAACAGGCCGGAGTCGATCATCAGGGCAAAGTAGAGAATGGCGAACATCAGCATCACCCCGGTCGGGGCGAGCTTGGTGATGCCTTCGAGCATCATCGGACCGATCTTCGGCGCAAAGCCACCGAACAGGGCGAACAGGATCGGGATGATGATCAGGGCGATCAGCGCGGACAGGCGCTTGGTCATGATCAGGAACATGAACGTGATGACCATGGCGAAGCCAAGGAAAGTCAGCATAGGAGGTACTCCAGGCGTGGCGCGGCGGGCAAAGGCGAACCGGACAGGTCAGCGCAGGATGCAAAGCACGGAGCGGACGGATGGAGAGGGTGCAACGGGGCGAATAGCAGCGGACATCAGAATCACCATTGTTGTTGTTAAAAGGGCCAAACGAGCGTTAAAGAACTCGCTTCTGGCCACCGGTCTTTTGCCGGTAGGTGGGGCGATCCTAATTGCGCAAGCTTTCAGTAACCTTTCGCGGCTGGCAATGACTGACGGTTGGGCCTGCCTTTGTGGCGAGGGAGCTTGCTCCCGCTCGGTTGCGCAGCGACCGCAAAATCTTGGGGCCGCTTCGCTGCCCAGCGGGAGCAAGCTCCCTCGCCACAGAGGTCAGTCAGGGACTGACTTTAAACGCCGAAAGATTTAGCGGCCGCATCGCCCCCATCCAGATCGCATGCTCGGTGTGGTCCGTCAGGTCATCGCCGGTATCCGGGTGCAGGAAAATCACCAGGCCTTTGCGATTGAGCGCCAACCACGGCAGGACCACACCGATGTACTGCGGATCGAATGCCAGCTGGCAGCTCCAATCCGGGTGCGGGCCGACCGGGCGTTGGTGGACGCGGCCCATTTTCAACGGGAACAGTTGCGCCGCTTCTTCACACAGCGCCCGCGCCTGATCGAGGGTACTGGCGTCGAAATACACGTGGGCGTGGTAGCCCTTGATCCGCTGCATCTGTCGCTCCTTGATAAAGAGGCCGAACCCTCGCCGTTTTCCGCGGGTCAGAGGCCTTACACGCGGATAAAAAGGAATAACAGCCATGAAAAATGCCGAAACCCCGGCCGTCAAAGTGGTGCTCTATGGTGCCATGAGCAGCCTTGGCAGTGCGTTGATGGCTGAAATGCTGCGGCGCCAGCATGAAGTCATTGCCATTCTCGATGATCTCACGGCCCTGGCGCCACGCCCGGGCCTGCGGACCAAGACCGGAGACCTCTATGATCCGGAGCGGGTCAAGCAAAGCGTGGCCGGCGCCAGCGCCGTGGTGTGCCTGCTCAACGCGCCGGGGTTGCCGATGAACAGCGAACAGGTCGAACGCACGCTCATTCCGGGTCCCGTGGAGCAAGTGCTGGCGGTGGATGCATTGATCGCCGGCATGGAGGCAGTGAGCATCCACCGGCTGTTTGTGGTGGGTGACTTCGCAGTGCTCGATGAGGAATCGTTGGATGATGATCTGCAACGCCATGCGGCCGAGGAAGTCCTCGATGCCTTGAAGCACAGCACCTTGCAATGGACCCTGATCAATGCCCCCTATGCCGCGCCAGGCTTGGGCATCGAGCATTTCAGCCAGGTCAGTACCAGCCTGGAGCCGGGCATGGCCGAATCCCTGGAGCGCCTTAACCGGGTGGCGGTGGGCATCGCCGACGAACTGCGCCTGAACCTGCACATCGGCGAACACGTCAGCTTCGTCGCCGCCACATAAAGGCTGTGTCACCCCCCGTGGCGAGGGAGCTTGCTCCCGCTGGGCTGCGAAGCAGCCCCAAAAAAGCCGGTTCCCGCCACCCACTCAAACCGCAATCGAAGGCAACGGCAACCCCGAGAGCGATTCAGCACTGTTGGCCTGTTCTTCCCGCAACCAATCCACAAACTGCCGGATCAACACCCCGCGCCGCTTACGCTGGGGCAAGACCACGTAATACCCCAACCGCGACAACACCGTTTCAGCAATGGGCCGACACAGCAGGCCCTGCGCCAGCAAGTTATCCACAAGGTGACGCCAGCCGATCGCCACGCCCTGGCCGCCAATCGCCGCCTGGATCAGCAAGGTGTAGTTGTCGAACCGCAGCTGTCCCGGCGCTGGCGGCGAAGTGATGCCCAGTTCCCGGAACACACCACTCCAGTCGAACCAGTTGCTGCTGTTTTCGCCACGCAGATGCAGCAGTGGAAATTCCGACAAGGCCTGGGCGGGCAAGGGCAGGGGACGCTCCTTGAGCAGCAACGGGCTGCACACCGGAAAGACTTCTTCGCTGAAAAGCCAATGACTTTCGCCTTGCTTGAAGCGTCCGTCGCCGAACAGTACGGCAACGTCGATATCCGTGCGCAGCATGTTGTGGTTGCGCTCACTGGTCACCAGGCTCACGTCCACCTGCGGGTTGGCGGCGTGAAACCGATGCAGGCGCGGCATCAGCCAGTAGGCGGCGAAGGCGAAGTCCGTGGCGACCTGCAGCACCTCATGCTGATGCTGGGCGGTGATCGCATGCAAGCCGGCGTCGATGCTCTGCAACCCGGCCTGCGCTTGCTCGAACAGAATCGTGCCGGCCTCGGTCATTTCGATGCCGCGGTAGATGCGATCGAACAACCGTGTACCCAGTTGTTCTTCCAGGCGTTTGATCTGCTGGCTGATGGCCGGTTGCGTGGTGCCCAGCTCAATCGCCGCCGCCGTAAAGCTGCGATGGCGTGCCGCTGCTTCAAAGGCACGGAACAGGTCAAGGGACAGGTCACCCAACGCTTCATACATAAGCTGTGCTTATCCTAGTCATTACCTTGCATGGGCTTTACCCCAAAAGATGCACGCTACATGCTCAATCGCAGCAATGTCGCATAACTATCCACTATGGAATGCCGCGAATACATGAAGCGCAAGAACATTCTTTTCATCATGGCCGATCAAATGGCCGCGCCAATGTTGCCGATCTACGGTCCTTCGCCGATCAAGCTGCCCAATCTGTCGCGCCTCGCCGAGCAGGGCGTGGTGTTCGACGCCGCTTATTGCAACAGCCCGCTCTGTGCGCCGTCACGCTTTACCCTGGTGAGCGGCCAATTGCCCAGCAAGATCGGCGCCTACGACAACGCCGCGGATTTCCCGGCAGACGTCCCCACTTATGCCCATTACCTGCGTCGCCTTGGCTACCGTACGGCCCTGTCCGGCAAGATGCACTTTTGCGGGCCGGACCAGTTGCACGGCTACGAAGAACGCCTGACCAGTGACATCTACCCGGCCGATTACGGCTGGTCGGTGAATTGGGACGAACCCGATGTACGGCCGAGCTGGTACCACAACATGTCTTCGGTGTTGCAGGCCGGGCCGTGCGTGCGCACCAACCAACTGGATTTTGACGAAGAAGTGGTCTTTAAGGCCCAGCAGTACCTGTTCGACCACATCCGCGAGGACGGCGACCAGCCGTTCTGCCTGACGGTCTCCATGACTCACCCACATGATCCGTACACAATTCCCAAGGCCTTTTGGGATTTGTATGACGACAACGACATCCCTTTGCCACAAACCCCGGCGCAAACTGACCTCGACCCGCATTCCCAGCGCCTGCTGAAAGTGTATGACCTGTGGGACAAGCCGCTGCCTGTGGATAAGATTCGCGATGCCCGCCGTGCGTACTTCGGCGCATGCAGCTACATCGACAGTAACGTCGGCAAACTGCTGCAGACCCTGGAAGACACCGGCTTGATGGACGACACCATCATCGTGTTCTCTGGCGATCACGGGGACATGCTCGGTGAAAAAGGCCTCTGGTACAAAATGCACTGGTTCGAAATGGCCGCGCGTGTGCCGCTGCTGATCAGCGCGCCGGGCCAGTTCGCCAGCGCCCGGGTCGGCGCGGCGGTGTCCACCGCCGACCTGTTGCCGACCCTGGTCGAACTCGCGGGCGGTACGCTGGAGCCCGGGCTGTCGCTGGATGGCCGTTCGTTGGTCCCGCATCTGCAGGGGCAGGGCGGGCATGACGAAGTCTTCGGAGAGTACATGGCCGAAGGCACCATCAGCCCTTTGATGATGATCCGCCGTGGTCCTTGGAAATTCATCTACAGCGAAGATGACCCGTGCCTGTTGTTCGATGTGCGCAACGATCCCAAGGAGCAGGAAAACCTCAGCCAATCCGTTGACCACCAGTCGCTGTTCGCCGAATTTCTCGCCGAGGCACGGGCCAAATGGGACATTCCAGCCATTCATCAACAGGTGCTCGCCAGTCAGCGACGCCGCCGTTTTGTCGCCCAGGCCCTGGCCTTGGGCAAACTCAAGAGCTGGGACCACCAGCCGCTGGTGGACGCCAGCCAGCAGTACATGCGTAACCACATCGACCTCGACGATCTGGAGCGCAAGGCCCGTTATCCACAACCCTGCCAAAACCAATAATGTAAGGGGAAGCACATGCAAAAGTTATCCACAGTACTGACCGCTGGGCTGTTGGCGTTGAGCAGTGTTTCGGCGTGGGCCGAGCAGAGCTGCGAGACCGTGAAGATGGCCGACCCGGGCTGGAGTGACATCGCCGCGACCAATGCCATCACTGGTTTCCTGTTGGATGGCATGGGCTACAAGGCCAAGGTCGACACACTTGCGGTGCCGATTACCTTCGGCGGCCTCAAGGACGGCCAGGTGGATGTGTTCCTGGGTAACTGGATGCCGGCGCAGCAGGGGTTCTATGACAAGTTCGTGGCCACTGGCGATGTCACGCAACTGGCCAAGAACCTCGACGGCACCGAATTCACCCTGGCGGTTCCGGACTATGTCTGGGATGCGGGTGTGCATAACTTTGCCGACCTGAACAAGTTTGCCGACAAGTTCGACAAGAAGATCTACGGCATCGGCTCCGGCGCCCCGGCGAACCTTTCCCTGAAAGACATCATCAAGACCAATGACTTCGGTATGGGCGACTGGAAGCTGGTGGAGTCCAGCGAACAGGCGATGCTGGCGGAAGTCTCCCGAGCCGTGAAGAAGCAGAAGTTCGTGACCTTCCTCGGTTGGACGCCGCACCCCATGAACGTGCAGCTGAAAATGCATTACCTCAAGGGCGGTGAGAAATACTTCGGCGACACCGGCAGCGTCTATACCCTGACGCGCAAGGGTTATGCACAGGCCTGCCCGAACGTTGGCAAGCTGTTGACCAACCTGAGCTTCACCCAGGAAATGGAAAACAGCATCATGGCCGAGGTGGTGAACAACAAAGTCAGCAACGCCGATGCGGCCAAGGCGTGGATCAAGGCCAACCCGGCGGTGCTGGATAAATGGCTGGACGGCGTGAAGACCCTGGATGGCAAGGATGCGTTGGCGGCGGTGAAGGCCAAGCTGTAAAGCCGATGTGCCGGTGAGCCGCTCTTGTGGCGAGGGAGCTTGCTCCCGCTGGAGGGCGAAGCCCTCCCAAAACCGATACGGTGTCGTGCCGTCTCAGGTTTTGGGGCCGCTTCGCAGCCCAGCGGGAGCAAGCTCCCTCGCCACGGGTGGTCGCTCGCCTGATACTCTTGCGCCAAACCCAGTCTTTGAGGCCCCATGGCATTCCCCACTCGCCATTCACTCTTTCCCTTCCTGAGCTGGCTGCCCCGACAGACCCGGGCCAGTGTCGGCCGCGACCTGATCGTCGGTCTGAGCGGCGCGATTCTCGCGTTGCCGCAATCCATTGCCTACGCCCTGATTGCCGGGTTGCCGCCTGAGTACGGCTTGTACGCGGCGATTGTCCCGGTGTTGATCGCCTGCCTGTGGGGTTCGTCCTGGCACCTGATCTGCGGTCCTACGGCCGCGATCTCCATCGTCCTGTACGCCAGCGTCAGTCCCCTGGCCGTGCCCGCGTCCCAGGACTACATCACCTTGATCCTGTTGCTGACGGTACTGGCGGGTATTTTCCAGTGGCTGCTGGGGCTGTTGCGTTTCGGTGCGCTGGTGAATTTCGTTTCACACTCAGTGGTGCTGGGGTTCACCCTCGGGGCGGCGGTGGTGATCGCATTGGGGCAGTTGCCGAACCTGCTGGGCCTCGATCTGCCGAATGAAGCCACCGCGTTGAAAGGTTTGCTGATGTTGCTCAGCCACCTCAGGGCTGTGGATAACCCCTCCTTGCTGCTGGGATTGGGCACGCTGGTCCTGGGCGTGGTGCTCAAACGGTTGCTGCCGCGCTGGCCGAGCCTGTTGATAACGTTGGTCATCAGCAGCCTGGTGGTCTGGTTGTGGCCGGCAATGTTCGGGCATGTGGCCTTGGTCAGCGCCTTCGCCGGGCGCCTGCCGCCCTTCACGCTGTTGCCGCTGGACCTGGAGCTGATCCTGCGCCTGCTGCCCGGCGCCGTCGCGGTGGGCATGCTCGGGCTGGTTACCAGCCTGTCCATCGCCCGTTCGTTGTCGGTACGTTCCGGGCAATTGCTCGATGCGAATCAGGAGGTGAGGGCGCAGGGGCTTTCCAACATCGTCGGAGGATTTTTCTCCGGATCGTTGTCGGCCGGTTCCTTTACCCGTTCCGGCCTCAGCTATGACGCCGGGGCCTGCTCGCCCCTGGCCGGGGTGTTCTCGGCCTTGTGGGTGGCGTTGTTCGCGGTGGCTGGCGCGAAATTGATCGCGCACATCCCGATTCCAGCCATGGCCGGCAGCATTCTGTTGATCGCCTGGGGGCTGGTGGACCATCGCGGCATCCGCGCCTTGTACCGCGTGAGCCGCGCCGAATTCGTGGTGATGGGCCTGACCTGCCTGGCCACGTTGCTGCTGGAGCTGCAAACCGCCATCTATGCCGGTGTGCTGGCTTCGCTGTTCTTTTACCTCAAGCGCACCTCACAGCCGCGAGTGCAACATTCCCACGAAGGTGAGGCCGATATCCTGCGTGTGGGCGGCTCGATCTTTTTTGGGGCCAGCCATTACCTGCAAGTACGGTTGCAGCGATTGCATGCGCAGCGGGTGGTGATCGATGCCCAGCAGATCAACTTCATTGATTACTCCGGGGTGGAAATGCTCCACCAGGAAGCCCGGCGCCTGCGCGGCCAAGGGCGTAGCCTGACGTTGCGCAAGGCCAGGCCCCATGTGGTGGATGAGTTGAAGAAGCTGGAAGGGGCGGAGCATTGCCCGATTCACTTCGAAGACTAGGGCTTAAGGCAGACATACCCTGTGGCGAGGGGATTTATCCCCGTTGGACTGCGAAGCAGTCCCAAAAAAGCGGGGCCGCTTCGCGCCCCAGCGGGGATAAATCCCCTCACCACAACAGCCTAAAACCTACAGCGACAGTGCCAGCTGGCGGCGCAGCTCGGCCAATACCGGCGCGGTGTCCGGGCGTACCCCGCGCCACAGGTAAAACGCTTCGCCTGCCTGCTCAGCCAGCATACCGAGGCCATCCATCGCTACCGCCGCGCCCTGTTCACTGGCCCAGCGGCAGAACGAGGTCGGCTCCTTGCCATACATCATGTCGTAGCAAACCGTCTTGCCCGGCTCGATCAAACTTCCGGCAATCGGCGGTACATCCCCTGACAGACTGGCGGATGTGGCGTTGATGATCAGGTCCACCGGTTCTTGCAGCCAGTCGAAACCGCTGGCCGAGACCGGGCCCAGGTCCGCGAACAGTTCGGCCAGCAACTCGGCTTTTTCCACCGTGCGATTGGCAATGATCACCGAGGCCGGCTCCTCGGCCAGCAAGGGTTCCAAGGCCCCACGCACCGCACCACCGGCCCCCAGCAACAGGATGCGCTTGCCCTTGAGGCCAAAGCCGGCGTTGACGGTCAGGTCCCGTACCAGCCCGGCGCCGTCGGTGTTGTCACCCAACAGGCGGCCGTCGGCCAGTTTGCTCAACGTGTTGACCGCCCCGGCCCGCTGCGCCCGTTCGGTCAGGCTGTCGGCCAAGCGGAAGGCGTCTTCCTTGAACGGCACCGTGACGTTTGCCCCACGGCCCTCGCGGAAAAATTCCCGGGCGCAACCGACGAAATCGTCCAGCGGCGCCAACAGGGTCCTGTAGTCCAACGCTTGCCCGGTCTGCTCGGCGAATAGGCGGTGGATCAAGGGTGACTTGCTGTGACCGATGGGGTTACCCATTACAACGTAGCGATCCATGAATAATCCCCGTTCAGGCCTTCGCCAGCCAATCGCGATCCTGCAGGAAGTAATCGGTCAGCCGCGCTTCTTCGCTGCCCGGTTCGGCCTTCCAGTCGTAACTCCAGCGCACTTGCGGCGGCAAGGACATCAGGATCGACTCGGTACGCCCGCCCGATTGCAGCCCGAACAAGGTGCCGCGGTCGTAGACCAGGTTGAATTCCACGTAGCGCCCACGGCGGAACTCCTGGAATTCCCGTTGCTTGGCGGTGAACGGGTCCTGCTTGCGGCGGCGCACGATGGGCAGATAAGCCTCGATGTAGGCATCGCCGATGGCGCGCATGAAGGCGAAGCTGGTGTCGAAATCCCATTCGTTCAGGTCATCGAAAAACAGACCGCCAATGCCCCGGGGCTCGTTGCGATGCTTGATATGGAAATAGTTGTCGCACCAGGCCTTGTAGCGCGCATACACATCCGGGCCGAACGGCGCGCAGGCCTGCTCGGCAATGCGGTGCCAATGCACGCAGTCTTCCTCTACGCCGTAGTAGGGCGTCAGGTCGAAGCCACCGCCGAACCACCAGACCGGTTCTTCGCCTTCCTTTTCGGCGATGAAGAACCGCACGTTGGCGTGGGAGGTGGGAACATGGGGGTTGTGCGGGTGGATGACCAGCGACACGCCGAGGGCTTCGAAGCCGCGCCCGGCCAGCTCCGGCCGATGGGCGCTGGCTGACGGTGGCAGACCGCTGCCGAAGACGTGGGAAAAGTTGACGCCGCCTTTTTCGATCACCGTGCCGTTTTCAATCACCCGCGTACGCCCGCCACCGCCAGCAGGCCGGGTCCAGGCATCTTCGACGAAGCGCGTGCCGCCGTCTTCGGTTTCCAGGGCCGCGCAGATGCGGTCTTGCAGGTCGAGCAGGTAGGCTTTCACGGCCTCGGTGCGAGTGGACATGACATCACCTTGATCAGGGCTACGCTACGCAGCGGGCAACGGGCCGGTGGCAAATGGGCGCACAGGATAACACTGCACCTGCCCACGCCACAGTTGACGAAGGTCAAGCATAGGAGTCCGATAGCAGGCTTGGTAAAAGTGACACGACAAGGAGAAAGTGAAGATGGCCAAACGTATCCAGTTCAGTTCCCACGGCGGCCCCGAAGTGCTTGAGTACGTGGACTACCAGCCCGCCGAGCCGGGCCCGCAGCAAGTACGCGTCAGCAACCGGGCGATCGGCCTGAACTTCATCGACACCTACTACCGCAGCGGTCTTTATCCGCCACCGGCGCTGCCATCGGGCCTGGGCGCCGAAGGGGCGGGTGTGGTCGAGGCGGTCGGCAACGAGGTCACGCGGTTCAAGGTCGGTGACCGGGTGGCGTATGGCAGCGGTCCGTTGGGGGCCTATAGCGATGTGCATGTGTTGCCCGAGGCCAACCTGGTGCACTTGCCCGAATCCATCAGTTTCGAGCAGGCGGCCGGTGTGATGCTCAAGGGCCTGACCGTGCAGTACCTGTTGCGTCAGACCTATGAACTCAAGGGCGGCGAAACCATCCTGTTCCATGCCGCCGCCGGTGGCGTGGGCTCCTTGGCCTGCCAATGGGCCAACGCCTTGGGCGTGAAGCTGATCGGCACTGTCAGCTCGCCGGAAAAAGCCGCCATCGCCAAATCCCACGGCGCCTGGGAAACCATCGACTACAGCAAGGAAAACGTCCCACAGCGCGTGCTGGAATTGACTGACGGCAAAAAGGTGCCGGTGGTGTACGACGGGGTTGGCAAGGACACCTGGCTGACCTCCCTGGACAGCGTCGCCCCCCGTGGCCTGGTGGTGAGCTTCGGCAATGCCTCCGGCGCGGTGGACGGCGTAAACCTGGGGATCCTCTCGGCCAAGGGCTCGCTGTACGTCACCCGCCCGACCCTGGCGACGTACGCCAACAATGCTGAAAACCTGCAACGCATGGCTGATGAGCTGTTTGGGATGATCAGCAGCGGCAAGATCAAAGTGGACATCAACCAGCGTTATCCACTGGCGGAAGCGGCCAAGGCCCAGACCGAGTTGTCGGCGCGGCGGACGACAGGGTCGACCATTCTCCTGCCTTGAGCTACAGGGACAAAGGTGTCCTGCAAAACCTGTGGTGAATGCCGGATCTGTGGACACTGCAGAGCCTTTGTGGGAGCGAGCTTGCTCGCGATAGCGGTGTGTCAGTCAACATCAATGCTGGCTGACTTGCCGCCATCGCGAGCAAGCTCGCTCCCACAGTGGTTTTGCGCAAGATGCAGAGTTTGTATCCGGGCTCAGTCCGGCCGTACGACCTTGCCAGTCGCCAGGTCGCGAATCACGCTGGGGTTCTTGCGTCCGCCCAGGTTGCCGCCCAGTACCAGGTCGATCTGCCCCCGGAAATACTGCTCGACACGAATCCGCGTGCGCGCCGCCGGGCGCCCCTGAGGGTTGGCCGAGGTGGAGACCAGCGGCCCCACCAGCGAGCACAAGTCGCGCACGGTGGGGTGATCGCTGACCCGCAGCGCAACCGTGTCGTGCACGCCGGTGATCCATTCCGGCAGCAAATACTGGTGCGGCACCAGCCAGGTGTTAGGCCCCGGCCAAGTGCTGGCCATGCGGTCCATCCAGGTTTCGGGGAAGTCTTCGAACAGAAAGTCGAACTGGTGGATATTGTCCGCCACCAGTATCAAGCCCTTGTCGGGCAACCGCGACTTGATCGCCAGCAGGCGCTCCACGGCTTCTTCGTTCCACGGGTCGCAGCCCAGGCCCCAGACCGCTTCGGTTGGATAGGCAATCACCGCCCCGGCGCGAATTTCTCGCGCGGCTTGTTGCACACGCCAACTGTTGACCATGAAAAATTCTCCACAACACAAATAAGGCTGTGGGCAGTTTACCGATCTTCCCTACAAAACCTAGCGTGTCCGCGCAAACCAGCGCCCGTTGTCACAGGTGGCCCGGCCTTCCATTTCCAACTCGGTCAGCGCCGCCAACACTTTGGGCAAGCCCCAGCCACTGGCGTCGGCCAGCGCCTCGCTGCTCAGCGGCGCGGCATGCAGCAGACGCAACAGCGGATGCGTGACAGGCTCAGGCTCCGAGGTCAGCGGTAACCGCTGCCAACCGCGCAGGGCTTCAAGGATGTGCTCGACGGTTTCCACCAGCACCGCGCCGTCACGGATCAATTGATGGCAGCCCCGGGCGCCAGGGTGGTGGATCGATCCCGGAATGGCGTACACCTCGCGGCCTTGTTCCGCCGCCAGGCGTGCGGTGATCAGCGAACCGCTGGCGACACTGGCTTCAACCACCAGCACGCCGAGGGATAAACCGCTGATAATCCGGTTGCGACGGGGAAAGTGGCTGGCGTGGGGTGGCGCGTCCAGGGGGAACTCCGACAACACCGCGCTACCCTGGGCAATCATCGCGTCCGCCAGCCGTCGGTTGCGCTGTGGATAAAAATTTTCCAGCCCGGTGCCCAACACCCCAACGGTTTGCCCGCCGACATCCAAGGCGGCCTGATGAGCCGCCGCATCGATGCCCAGGGCCAAGCCGCTGGTGATGACAAAACCGGCCCCGGCCAGGCTCCGGGAAAAGGCCGCCGCCGTGTCCATGCCTGGACGCGATGCCCGGCGGCTGCCGACCATCGCCAGTTGCGGTTTTTCCAGAAATCCGGCGTCGCCAGCGACGAACAGCAACGGTGGCGCATCGCTGATCTGCGCCAGCAACGCCGGGTAGTCAGGCTGGTCCCACATCAGTAAATGCTGGCCCGAGCGCTCTAGCCAGGCCAATGCATGGTAGGCACCGTCACGCACATCCGGGTTGCGACGGGCCTCGGCACACGCCACGGGTAAGCCCAGCGCTCGCCAGGCGCTGGCCGGTGCACTGATGGCTTTGGAAGCCGAACCGAAGGCCTCCATCAAGGTCATGAAGCGTTTGGGTCCCAGCTCCGGTAAGCGGTGCAGGCGTAGCCGGGCCTCCAGTTCCGCAGGGGAAACCGAAGCAAATTCAGGCAATGACATGTGATCATCCTTGATCGTGATAAGCCCCGTACAAACGGGAACAAGCTGTGGATAACTCTGTTGGTAACTTGTGAGACCCGTTATGGATTGCGCACCTTGTCCAGCACCGCCAATGAGCGCGAGGCATACAGCACCAAGCCGTAGCTGAGCTTGTCGTAGGTGCGGAAAACCATCAGCAGGCCGGCCCGTTCATCCGGGATCTTCACCTGCTCGCCGCTGATGCGATCACGCACGGTTTCACCGGTCTTCATCACCGCCAGCACGTTGCCTTCGGCCAGCCCGTCGCGACGGCCCTTGTTCAGGGTGACCACATCCATCGCGCCAATCTGGGTCACGCCGCGAGGCACATCAAGGATCAGCCCATTGATGTCCGATGCAGGCGCGCTGGGCATGAACGTCGAATTGATCGAGCGCTCTTCGCCACTGAACAGACGGTCGCCGAGGCGCACTTCCTGGGTGGTGCGCTGCAGGGCCAGGGTGGTGACATCGCCTTCGGTGGCCACCACCTCACCGCCGCCGATGTCGTCGGCGTTGATGCCCAGGAATTCCCTGGTCTCGGGGTCGGTGTAGACCTTGCCCTGGCGGAAGATGCCGTAGGCCGACTGGCTCGAATCGAATGTGCCCCGGGCAAAGACCCGGTCCCCCATGCCGCTGAGCACTCGCTCGGCGTTGCCGGCGACGATATAAGGCGCTTTGTCGAAATCCTCGGCCTTGTCGACGATGCGGTTGCTCAGCAGAAAACTGTTGATGGCTTGCAGCGGGATGCTCGGGATGGCATCGGCCACCGGCGAACTGCGAATGCGCGGCGACAGTTTGATGGTGCCCCGCGAGGCGCCGCGGTTGAGGGTCAGGCGCGGCTGGCCGTTGACGTAGACCAGCGACAGGGTGTCGCCGGGATAGATCAGGTTGGGGTTTTCGATCTGCGGATTGGCCTGCCAGAGTTCCGGCCATTTCCAGGGTTCGCGCAGGTACTTGCCGGAAATGTCCCACAGCGTGTCCCCCGTCACCACTGTGTATTGCTGGGGAAAACCTTCCCGAAGTTGCACTTGCCCATGCGCGATACCGGCCGAGGCCAGAAGGAGCAGGGCGAGTAGTGATTTCCTCATGCGGTGAATCCCTTTATTATGTGCGTTCGCGTAAAACGCCAGAGCCCCCGTGGCTCGCTTCTTGAGAAGCTGTGTCTCAGAAGCAACGTTTTACAACGGTAGCCTGCATCCCAAGACACGCCAGGCCAGCCACCCGACTTTACCTCACACGTGCATTTATCAAGCTTATGGCCATTTTGAACATTCTCGAATTTCCGGACCCGCGCCTGCGCACTATCGCCAAACCCGTGGCCGTAGTGGACGACGAAGTGCGTCAGTTGGTCGATGACATGTTTGAAACAATGTATGAGGCGCCAGGCATCGGCCTCGCCGCGACCCAGGTCAACGTGCACAAGCGTATCGTCGTGATGGACCTCTCCGAAGACCGCAGCGAACCGCGAGTGTTCATCAACCCCGAGTTCGAAACCCTGACCGACGAGATGGACCAATACCAGGAAGGCTGCCTGTCGGTGCCGGGCTTCTATGAAAACGTCGACCGCCCGCAGAAAGTCAAGATCAAGGCCCTGGACCGCGACGGCCAGCCTTACGAGCTGATCGCCGAAGGGTTGCTGGCGGTGTGCATCCAGCACGAGTGTGACCACCTCAACGGCAAGCTGTTCGTCGATTACCTGTCTACCCTCAAGCGTGACCGGATCAAGAAAAAACTGGAAAAACTTCATCGCCAGAATGCTTGATGCCTCCTTTCAAAGGCTTGCCCCGGCAAGCCTTTTTCTTTTTGCGACTGCTTTGTAATTGAGAGCTTCCCATGACTGAGCCACTGCGCATCGTCTTTGCCGGCACTCCCGAATTTGCCGCCGAACACCTCAAGGCCTTGTTGGCCAGCCCTCATGAAATCATCGCGGTCTATACCCAGCCGGATCGGCCGGCCGGCCGTGGGCAGAAACTGATGCCCAGCCCGGTCAAGCAGCTTGCCCTGGAAAATGGCATCCAGGTGTTGCAGCCGCCGACCCTGCGGGATGCACAAGCCCAGGCCGAACTGGCGGCGCTGCAGCCGGATTTGATGGTGGTGGTCGCCTACGGTTTGATCCTGCCGCAAGTGGTGCTGGATATTCCGCGCTTGGGTTGCATCAACAGCCACGCCTCGCTGCTGCCGCGCTGGCGCGGTGCGGCGCCGATCCAGCGCGCCGTGGAAGCCGGCGATGCCGAGAGCGGCGTGACGGTGATGCGCATGGAAGCCGGCCTGGACACCGGGCCGATGCTGCTCAAGGTCAGCACCCCCATCAGCGCCGAAGACACCGGCGGCAGCCTGCACGACCGCCTCGCGCTGATCGGCCCACCGGCCGTGGTCGAGGCCATTGCCGGCCTGGCTGCCGGTACCCTGGAAGGCGAAGTGCAGGATGACAACCTCGCCACTTACGCACACAAATTGAACAAAGACGAAGCCCGCATCGACTGGAGCCGCCCGGCCATCGAGCTGGAGCGCCTGGTGCGCGCCTTCAATCCTTGGCCGATCTGCCACAGCACCTTGAACGGTGAAGCCCTGAAGGTGCTGGCCGCCAGCCATGCCGAAGGGCAGGGCGCCCCGGGCGAAATCCTCGGCGCGAGCAAGGACGGCCTCGTCGTCGCCTGCGGTGAGCAAGCGCTGTGCCTGACACGTCTGCAATTGCCCGGCGGCAAAGCGCTGAACTTCAGCGACTTGTTCAACAGCCGTCGTGAGAAATTTGCCGTCGGTACCCTCCTGGGCCAAGCGGCGGACGCCTCATGAACCCGCGTCTGGCCGCCGCCAAGGCACTGGCTGCCGTCCTCAGTGGCAAAGCCTCGCTCAACAGTTCCCTGCCGACCCAGCTGGACAAGGTTGAAGACCGTGATCGCGGCTTCACCCAGGACCTGGCGTTCGGCACCGCCCGCTGGCAGCCGCGTCTGTCGGCCCTGGCGGCCAAGTTGCTGCAGAAGCCGTTCAAGGCCGCCGACGCTGACGTCGAGGCGCTGCTGCTGGTGGGGCTTTATCAGCTGCTCTACACCCGCGTTCCCGCTCACGCCGCCATCGGCGAAACCGTGGGCTGCGCCGACAAGCTGAAAAAGCCCTGGGCCAAAGCCCTGATCAATGCCGTGCTGCGCCGCGCCCAACGGGAAAGCGAAGCCCTGCTGGCCGAGCTGGAGCACGACCCAGTGGTGCGCACCGCTCACCCGCGTTGGTTGCAGAAATCCCTGAAGGCCTTCTGGCCCGAGCAATGGGAAGCCATCTGCGCCGCCAACAACGCCCATCCACCGATGATCCTGCGGGTCAACCGGCGTCACCATACCCGCGATGCCTACCTGGCCTTGCTCGGCGAGGCGGGCATCCCAGCCATCCCGTGCCAGTACAGCCGCGACGGCATCGTGTTGGAAACTCCGCGCGATGTGCGCGCCCTGCCGGGCTTCGCCGACGGCTGGATCAGCGTCCAGGACGAAGCCGCGCAACTGGCCGCCGACCTGCTGGAGCTGGCCCCCGGCCAACGGGTGCTGGACGCCTGCTGCGCGCCGGGTGGCAAGACCTGTCACATCCTCGAAGTCGAGCCGAAGCTGGCCGGCGTGGTGGCGGTGGACCTGGAGGCCAAGCGCCTGGTGCGGGTCAAGGAAAACCTCGAACGCCTGGGCCTGGAAGCCGAGCTGATCGCCGCCGACGGTCGCGACACCGCCACCTGGTGGGACGGCAAGCCGTTCCAGCGCATCCTGCTGGACGCGCCGTGCTCGGCCACCGGTGTGATCCGCCGTCACCCGGACATCAAGCTCACCCGCCAGCCGGACGACATCGCGGCACTGGCCGCGTTGCAGGGCGAACTGCTCGACGCCCTGTGGCCAACCCTGGAAGTCGGCGGCATGCTGCTGTACGCCACCTGTTCGACGCTGCCGACCGAGAACACCGAAGTGATCGAGGCCTTTCTCGCCCGCACCCCGGGCGCCCGGGAACTGGACATCGCCAGCCAGGCCGGCCTCAAGCAGCCCCATGGCCGGCAGTTGTTGGCCCAGGAGGGCGGACATGACGGCTTCTACTACGCCAAACTGATCAAGATCGCCGCCGCACGCGGTTAAAACCGATTCGATAGGAGTGACTGGATGAAAATCATCATCCTCGGCGCAGGACAGGTCGGCGGTTCGCTGGCGGAGCATCTGGCCAGTGAAGCCAACGACATCACCGTGGTCGACACCGACGGCGAACGCCTGCGCGACCTCGGTGACCGCCTCGACATCCGCACCGTACAAGGCCGGGGTTCCTTGCCCACGGTGCTGCGCCAGGCCGGTGCCGACGATGCCGACATGCTGGTGGCCGTGACCAACAGCGATGAAACCAACATGGTCGCCTGCCAGGTCGCCCACACCTTGTTCCACACCCCGACCAAAATCGCCCGGGTGCGCGAAGCGGCCTACTTGACCCGCGCCGACCTGTTCGACAACGAAGCGATTCCGGTGGACGTGCTGATCAGCCCCGAGCAGGTGGTGACCAACTACATCAAGCGCCTGATCGAGCACCCAGGGGCGTTGCAGGTGATCGACTTTGCCGAAGGCAAGGCCCAACTGGTGGCGGTCAAGGCCTACTACGGCGGACCGTTGGTGGGCCAGCAACTGCGTCAGTTGCGCGAGCACATGCCGAATGTGGAGACACGGGTCGCGGCGATTTTCCGCCGTGACCGACCGATTCTGCCCCAGGGCGATACGGTGATCGAAGCGGACGACGAAGTATTTTTCATCGCCGCCAAAGCGAATATTCGTGCGGTGATGAGCGAAATGCGCCGCCTCGACGAGAACTACAAGCGCATCGTCATCGCCGGCGGCGGACAGATCGGCGAGCGCCTGGCCGAAGCCATCGAAAGCCGCTACCAGGTCAAGATCATCGAGATGAACCCGGCGCGCTGCCGCTACCTCTCGGACACCCTCGACAGCACCGTGGTGCTGCAAGGCAGCGCCTCCGACCGCGACCTGCTGATGGAAGAAAACATCGCCGACGCTGACATCTTCCTGGCCCTGACCAACGACGACGAAGCCAACATCATGTCGTCGCTATTGGCCAAGCGCCTGGGGGCGAAGAAGGTCATGACCATCATCAACAACCCGGCCTACGTCGACCTGATCCAGGGCGGCGACATCGACATCGCCATCAGCCCGCAACTGGCGACCATCGGCACCTTGCTCGCCCACGTGCGCCGCGGCGACATCGTCAGCGTGCACTCCCTGCGCCGCGGCGCGGCCGAAGCCATCGAGGCCATTGCCCACGGCGACGCCAAGTCCAGCAAAGTCATCGGCAAAGCCATCCGCGACCTCGGCCTGCCGCCCGGCACCACCATCGGCGCAATCATCCGCGACGAACAAGTCCTGATCGCCCACGACGACACCACCATCCAGACCGGCGACCATGTGATCCTGTTCCTGGTGGACAAGAAGCACATTCGCGACGTCGAAAAACTGTTCCATGTGGGGTTGAGCTTTTTCTGATCCGGGATGTGCAGGGTCAGGAAGGGCCTCATCGCGAGCAAGCTCGCTCCCACAGTGGATTGCCATTGCTCACAAATGTTGTGAGCCACCCCAACCCCCTGTGGGAGATGTGCAGGGTCAGAAAGGGCCCCATCGCGAGCAGGCTCGCTCCCACAGAGGATTCAATGCTGTTCACAAGATTTGTGTTCACCCTAGATCCCCTGTGGGAGCGAGCTTGCTCGCGATAGCTATCCAGCAGCCAACAGATCAACCCCTGACACAACAGATAAGGACGCCGCCATGCTCGAATCCCTGGAAAAAATGCTCGCCAAGGGCGTAGACAACGCCCTGCTACGCTTCGGCCTGGGCAAAGGCTACCTCGACCTCGGCGAATTCCCCCGCGCCGCCGAACACTTCCAACGCTGCGTCGAACTCGACCCCAAATACTCAGCCGCCTGGAAACTACTGGGCAAGGCCCACCAAGGCCAAGGCGACCTACCGGCCGCCCGCCAAGCCTGGGAACAAGGCCTCGAAGCCGCCCGCGCCCACGGCGACAAACAGGCGGAAAAGGAAATGACGGTGTTCCTGAAGAAGCTGGACCGTCATCCCTGAATTCACACAGAACAGCTTTTTGTGGCGAGGGAGCTTGCTCCCGCTTGAGTGCGAGGCACTCACAAAAAGCCCACCGCGCCCGAATGCCAATCAATCAACCAGCAAGCACACACAAAACCCTGTGGCGAGGGGATTCATCGCCGCTAGGGCTGCGCAGCAGCCCCAAACGGTCAACACGGTCTGTCTGATCTACCGGGGACTAACGGAGATTTTTCCTCAATAGATGTTCTGCTTTCGGCCGATTGTGTTGAAAAAGTCGATGTTGATATTCTCAACCGTTCTCTTGGACTGGTTCTGGATAGATGGGCTCATGTTAACCGGCTTGAATCATCTTACGTTGGCGGTTGTGAACCTCTCTCGCAGCATTGAGTTTTATGTGGCTCTGCCCGGCTTTAGATTGGCTGCCCGCTGGGAGACGGGGGCTTATCTTTCCCTCGGTGATCTCTGGCTTTGTCTGTCTCTCGATGAGAGCCGTGTGGCGAAAAAACAGCCTGATTACACCCACTATGCGTTTTCGGTGGGGCAGGATTATTTTGAAGAAGTCACCGCTTATTTGCGGCTTCGTAACGTTATTGAGTGGAAATCCAATTCGAGCGAAGGTAACTCGTTTTATTTTTCGGATCCCGATGGGCATCGCCTGGAAGTCCATGTAGGCAGCCTGGCTTCAAGGCTTGAGCAATGCCGGCGCCAGCCGTATGCAGGTATGGAGTTTTTTGACTGACCCTTTTCTACAGCCCCGTGATCTGTCTCGCTGGCTTTTCAAAGAGGCGGGGACGGATTTTTTTTGATAAAACCCCACAAAGCCCTGAAGGCTCAAACTTCCGTGGCGAGGGAGCTTGCTCCCGCTTGAGTGCAAAGCACTCACAAAAAAGTCCACCGCGGAATATCAGAAAATAAATCCGTCCCCTTATTCGTGCTTATTCGTGCATCTGTAAGCCACTGTATCCAGCGCCTTCGCAGACTCAAAACAACGCATAACCACCGGTTGCCGAACATAACCGGCATACATCCCCTTGCAAGAATGCTCCCCATCGAATCGCCATCGGCCCCCCATGGCGAGCCCTGACGTAAGGAGACCTTGTCATGAATACCCAATCCTACCGCCCTCAGGGCTGGCAGCTGTTCAGCCTGATCGCCGCCCTGGTGGTGGCAATGAGCGTCGCGGCTGTCGCGGCACAACCCGACCTTGTCGAGGGCCTGCGCAGCGCCATCCGCGCCACCGCCCGCTCCTCCTTCGCACTGTTTCTGATCGCGTTCACCGCGTCGGCCTTTGCCGTACTGGTGCCTTCACCGCTCGCCAAGGCACTGGTCCGGGAGAGACGCTTCATTGGCCTCGCCTTTGCCTTCTCCCACCTGGTGCATGCCGTGCTGATCTACGCCTATGGGCAGCTCAACACCGAGTTCTGGCCCGCCCGCACCGTTGCCAACAACATCCCGGGCGGGACCGCCTACGCCTTCATCCTGCTGATGGCCCTGACCTCATTCAAAGCGCCCGCCCGACTGCTGGGGCCCAAGGCCTGGAAGGCATTGCATGTCACAGGCATGTGGGTCATCGCCGCTGTATTTGCCCTCTCCAACTTCAAACGTATCCCGATGAGCGACTGGTACGTGCTGCCGTTCGGCCTAATCTGCGCCGCCGTGGCAATCCGCCTGGTCGGCAAGCTGGCCATGGCCAACAAACGCAGCCAAGCCAGGCAAGCGTCGATGCGCCGGGCAGCGGTCGCCTCCTGATCGTCCAGACAGGCGGCCCGGCGTCGTGGTGCGGAACATGCGAAGCGGCTTTCTGGTTGTTTATTGCAAAGCGCTCCGTCGGATCCATTGATCCCACGCTAAACCAGCGGGGTAGAGAGCAGGCTCTCGCGCTAGCGAAGCACTTGCCCGACAACCTGGACGCGATGGTTGTATCCCTCTGCGCAGAGCCCAAGAAACCGCTGTTATCCTGAACCGCACTTTGAACCTCCCAAGCTCAACCCTGAATGCATTTCGCGAACGCAGTGTGGGTGTTTTTGAGGGGCTGACTCAGGCTGATGCAAGCGAGCGTTACCCGGAGCTTTGGTCTCAAAACATCACGCGGCGCTGGGCGGTTGGGCCAACGGATGGATAGTCGGTTCGCGACGTGGTTCAGCGTGTTCGAGAGGGGCTGCTCGAGCTGCAAAAGCGCTACCCGTCAAAACACGTTTTGCTGGTCGCCCACGGCTTCGTTGCAAAGACGATCCGGGCCTTGGCGAAAAGCGGACGCTCAGTGAGACCGCTAGATTCAGATAGCCCAAGACCGCAGGCAAACTTTCGTTCTTCCCCTTGTGGGCATTGCCTTGGTTCTCCTTTAGCGTTTTCGTATGATGACTGAACACGATATTAGGAATGTCTTGGCGTGAAATCGTCATCGAATAATGCTTCGTCAAGCCAGGGCTTATCAACCGGCGCCAAATGGGATGTCAGCGATGCTGTAAACCAGCTTTCCTGGGATGACTTGCGCATCATCAAAACGCTTAGCGAATGTGGCAATCGTGCCGACACTGCCAAGAGGCTAGGAGTCAACGTTTCCACCGTCTCGCGTCGTGTCTCTCAGGTTGAGAAAACGCTGGGAGTCGCCCTGTTCGATCATCGCCGCTCTGGATACATGCTGACTGCCGAAGGCGCGGAGTTGCGGGCGCTCGCTGAGCGAGTGGAACTTGATATTGTCAGCGTCGCTCGGCGCGTATCGCGCGCGGGTCAGGGGCCTCTCGGAAAACTGAGAATTACCACCAGCGATTCTCTGCTGCTCTACTTCCTCACCCCGATCATTGCTGATTTCAAGACGGTTAACGAAGGGATAGCAATTGAGGTGCTAGTGGGTAACCAGACGCTGAGTCTGGCCCGAGATGAATCTGACATTGCGGTGAGAGCAACCAATAAGCCAGCTGAAAGTCTGGTGGGGCGTAAACTTGCGACAATCGCCTGGGCACCCTACGGAAGTGTAAAAAGCGCGCCTGCGTCCAAGCCGTTCGTTGACGGTGAAGAGTGGGTGTCCTACTCCGGCGCTCTTTGCGGGTTGAAGGCAGCTAGCTACCTCGAATGCCGAGTGGATGCGAACTGTATTTCATACCGTACCGATTCAGTCGCTGCGGCAAGTGCTGCAATCGCGGCGGGGCTTGGTTTCGGATTTCTTCCCTGCATGCTCGGGGACATCACGCCTGGCTTGGTCCGTGTCGGCCCAGTTGTTCCAGAGCTCAGTGATGATCTTTGGCTACTCACCCACCAGGACATTCGAAAGTCGTGGCGAGTCAAAGCGTTCATGACGTTTTGCGCAGCGGCAGTAGCTGATCAAAAGCCCCTCATCGAGGGGCATCTCAATCTCCCGGTTACGTAGTTAAACCGGGATTCATGCTTAGTCGGCTCGCGCGCCGATTACCGCCTTGCATGCGATCTCGATCAGCTGCGGGCGCTGCGCCAATCTCGACACACCAATAATGTTGCTGGCGCATTGCGGGCGTTCGGTGCCATAGGCGGCCTTGCGCACCTTGCCAACTACGGCAAATGCCGCATCCATATCCAATACGAACAGCGTCTCTTCAACGACATCCTCAAGCGTCGCACCGTAGAGCGCGAGCAGTTTGGCAATGTTGTCGTAAGAGGTGCGCATCTGCTCTCCCATCGCGGAGAAATCGCTGGGTTTACCTTCACTATCCAGCGGCGCGGGGGCTACCAGATTGCCGTCTTCATCGTGATTAAATTGGCCAGACACATAAATCTCGTTACCTACCTGTCTTGCTTGCGGGTAGCCGTAGCCTTCCTCCCAGGAAACACCCCAATAGGCGGTCTTTTGGCCATTTGGACGAGTGGCTGACATTTGCATTCTCCTAGCGATTCATGGACCGCGTTGATCACTGCGATCCGGGTTGTGGGAGGCAAATGCTAGCAGCGCAAAAACAGTCTCGCCGGCGCATTAATGCACCTTCAAGAGCGCATTAATGCGAGCACAAATTTCCTGTCGTTCGGCTAACTTGGATTCGAATTCGGGCCGTAGCCGCTTTAGATGGCGCCATCCCCTTCTTGAGATAACAAGAAGGTGTGACCGTCCGGATCAATTCACGGACCATTACTCAACTGACAGGTAAACCATAATGAACAATCCAAAACTCGAAGTTCTGACCCCTCAAAACAGCCAGCTGATTTTCATCGACCAGCAGCCTCAAATGGCCTTCGGCGTACAGAGCATCGACCGCCAGACTCTGAAGAACAACACCGTGGGCCTGGCCAAGGCCGCCAAGATCTTTAATGTGCCGACTACCATCACTTCGGTAGAGACCGAAAGCTTCTCCGGCCACACCTATCCCGAACTCCTCGCCGTCTTCCCCGACGCTCCACTTCTTGAGCGCACCTCGATGAACTCCTGGGACGACCAGAAAGTTCGTGATGCCTTGAAGAAGAATGGCCGCAACAAGATCATCGTCTCCGGGTTGTGGACTGAGGTGTGCAACACCACCTTCGCACTCTCCGCCATGCACGATGCCGGTTACGAAATTTACATGGTTGCTGACGCTTCCGGCGGCACCACCAAAGAGGCTCACGACTATGCGATGCAGCGCATGATCCAGGCAGGCGTGGTACCCGTCACCTGGCAGCAGGTTCTGTTGGAGTGGCAGCGTGACTGGAAGAACCGCGAGACCTACGACGCCGTCATGGACCTGGTCAAGGAACACTCCGGTGCATACGGTATGGGCGTCGACTACGCCTATACCATGGTCCACAAGGCTCCTGAGCGCGTAGAGCACGGCCCGACCCTGGCGCCCGTCGCAGCACCTATCTGAGTCAATGCCAGCCCCCACTGGGTGGGGGCTGTTCCCTATCCAGCGCATGTTGGCCGAAGGTGTGCCAGTCGGTGCAGGCACCGACGCGACCCGCGTGGCCAGCTACAACCCCTGGACCGCGTTGTACTGGCTGGTCAGCGGCAAAACTGTCGGTGGTACCACGCTCTACCCGCAGGGCCTGCCTCGCTCCACCGCCTTGCAACTGTTCACCCATGGCAGTGCCTGGTTCTCCAGCGAGCAGGGCAAAAAGGGTCAGATCAAGGTGGGCCAGCTTGCCGACCTCGTGGCACTGACAGCGGACTTCTTCAGCGTCGAAGAAGAAGCGATTAAGTGGCTCGAATCGGTCCTCACGGTGGTGGGCGGCAAAGTGGTACATGCCACTCACGAATTCGACAAGCTAGCGCCGCCGACCGTACCAGTGATGCCAGACTGGTCGCCGGTAGCAATCGTGCCTGGACACTGGAGCCCAAGCGCTGTGCCGCTGGTCGCCAGCATCCACCAGTGCATCGGTTC